>CAZMEL010000040.1:25608-39688 GCA_964565225.1 uncultured Thermoanaerobaculia bacterium
CGGGCTCAGGCCCGCCTTCATCGGCCCCAGGGGATCGGCCGTGGCGGCGAAGTCGCCGTCGCTGAGGAAACCGGAGCCACCGAAGGCGCCGCGGATATCGTTTTCGAAGTCCTGGATCTCGTCGAAATTCGCGCTCCAGTGCACATTACCCTGGCCCATGCCGGCGCGGCCCCGCAAGGAGGCGGTGTTGCGGAGCCCTTCACCGCGGCCGGTGAAGTCCCAGGTCCGTCCATCGTGGCCACCGTCGACATGGCAGGTAGCGCAGCTCATGTAGCCTTCGCCGCTCATGCGCGGATCCCCGGCGTGGTAGAAGACCTGCTTGCCGAGCAAGACCTCGGGAGTGAGAGTCTCGGAATTCACCTTGCTCACCTCGGTGGAAGCGAGGGTCTTGTCGCCGGAGCGGAAGAGATCGGAGGTCTCCACCACGGTGAGGGACCGATCCATGAAGCTCTGCACGAAGAGGCGCTCGGTATCGGTATCGACACACAGGCCCTGCGGTGCAAGGCCTACACCGAGTCGGGTCACCAGGCTACCGAGGCCCGTGACCTCTTCACCTGCCAGGGCGTCGAGCACCAGCACCTCGGCGTTGCCCTGGAGGGCGACGAAGAGATAGTCGCCGAGAGGTGAGAACGAGGCCGCGACCGCCGAGTCGCTGTTGTCGAGGTCGATGGCCGAGGCGAAGCTGCCGGAGCCGAGATCGAGCTCGGAGAGCAGGTTGCGCACGGTGTTGTCCTGGTCGAGATCCTCGGCGGTGAACAGGCCGCGGTCCTTGTTGGCCTTGTTCGAGCTCACCCAGGCCGATTGGCCGTCGGGCGAAAGGGTGATGCCGGCGAGGTAGTTGGCCACTCCGCGGCCGGCGGCAGTGCCGTCGCGGTTGTCGTCGCCGCCGAGCTTGGGAATGCGAAGGGTGCGCTCGAAGGCGAAGCCCATGGCGTCGACCTCCCAAACCTCTCCGTGGTCCTCGGGCGATACGAAGCGGGTCACCCACAGCCGGGAGCCGTCGGCAGACACCGCCAGCGCCTTGGGGCCGGGGCCGAGGGGCATGCGGCCGGTCTCCTGGCGGGTCGTGGCGTCGAAACGAGCGAGGTCTCCACTGCCTTCGAGGGCCACGTAGGCGGTCGCGCCGTCGGGAGCGAAGGCGATCCCGGCCGGAGCGCTGCCGTAGCCGGTCGGGAGATCGCCCACCGGAGCTCCGGCGGCATCCAGAACCCGGATTCGATCCCCGTCGCGGCAGGTGACCCAGACCTCGCCCGAGTTGGAGAGGGCGAGGCTTCGCGGGTCGTCGCAGACACCGACTTCCAGGGTCTTGGTCAGGCTGTCGGCGTCGACCGCGGTTACCGAGTCGTGGTCGGGATTCACCGCCCACACCCGCCGGTTGCCCGGATCACAGGCGATGGGAGCGCTGTGGGTGGGGCGAGGTCCGGCGGGTGGTGAGAGAACGGTAACGGTGTGGGTGCCGGTGGCGATCGAGCCCTCCGGGTCGCGCACCTGACCGGTGACCTGGTAGTGGCCGGCCGTGGAGTAGGTGTGGACCGCCGAAGCGGAGGCCGCCCAGGGCGTCTTGGGTGAGCCGTCGCCGAAGTCGAAGCGGTACTCGAGGCTCGCGGACTCGGGATCGCTGGCGCTGGTGGTGAGGGTCACGTTCTGCCCTGGCGGAGCCGGGTAGGGGGAAGCCGTGACCCCGCTCACCTCGGGCGGCTGGTTACCGGAAACGCTGGAGCCGGTGGAGAAGGTGAAGCTATACCCTTCGATCCCGTTGCCTGCGGCGTCTTTGATGCCGCCAGCGGGCAGCACGACCTCGTAGGTGGTGTCGGGGGCCAGGGGTTGATCGGGCGTAAAGGTGAGGGCGTCGTCGAAGGAAAAGATCAGCCGCCCGGCCACGGGGCTGCCGCCCACCGGGCGGACGATGAAGGTCGCTCCGTTGATCAGGGTCGTGGTCTCGAGCGTCTCGTGGATCAACAGGCTGATCGGGGCACCCACGGGGTAGTGGGTCCGCCCGGCGCGGGGAATGTGGTACCCCACCGCCGGGCCGCGAGTGTCGGGCTCGGCCTGGTGGGCCCAGATCGCCATGCCCTGGTTGCTGCCGATTCCGCCGGTGACCAGCAGGTTGCCCAGGGGCAGGGCGAACTGGCTGGTGCTGATCCCGACCCCACCGTCGTTGGGCCGTACGGCGTTGGCGCCGTCGAGGAAGAGCACCGATTCGAAGGTTCGCATATCGACCTTGTGGTCTCCGACGAACGCATATTCGTCCTGGAACTGCATGTACATGGCCTCGTCGCCGGGGAGCGATTGATCGGTCACGAATTGCAGGTCGGTGGGGTCGGTGAGGTCGACTACCCGGAATCCATTGCCGCCGCTGCGGTAGGGAAACACGGCATAGAGCTTGCCGTCGCCGCCCCAGAGCTCCGGCCAGTAGCCGCCGGCACCACCGGTGGTGAGGACGTCGAGCAGCACCGGGTGGGTGGGGTCGTTGACATCGTAGGTGGCCACGCCGGTGCGGCTCTGGTCGGAGGCGAAGATCAGCAGATCGCCGAGCAAGAAGGGATGCCCGATCACGCCGGTGAGGCCGAGGTGGTCCCAGCTGGCCAGCTGCTGGCCGCGCAGAGAAAGGAAGGCGTCGCCCGAGACCTCACCATAGCTCCAGTAGGTGTCGCCGACGAACCAGGGCTGGAAGAGCTGGCCACGAACGCCGCTACCCTCGTGGTCGGGGTACTCCGTGCGCAGAACCTCGCCCGGGTCGGTGGCGAGGAACGACCACGGAGCCTCCGGCGGCCAGTTGGGGCCCACCACCAGATAGTCGCCACTCTTGAAGTAGCCATGGGCGTTGATCGGCATGGGAGAGATGCCGTGGGTGGCGAGCTCCACCGGCTGGGTCGGATCGGAGAGATCCCAAGTGCGCACCTGGAAGTCCGAGTCGGGGGCGCTGGAAGGTAGCTCGGGGAGGGTGAACAGGAGGCCGTTGTGGTAGGCGATGATCGCCGTGCGCCCCTGCTGGGGGGCGTTGAGGCCGCTGAGAACCGTTCCCGGCACCTGCGGTACGTTGGGGAATCCAGGGACCACCGGCGGGTCCGATTGTGCGGTCGCAGAGGCGGCAGAAAAAACGACGAGGCCCGAGCAGAGAAGAAGCAGAAACCGTTGCATGGCCGATGTTCCCCCGAAGCCGTTGCGTCCCTCCCGAGCCATCGAGCGGGGGGAAGGGAGCTGTAGATCATTGATCGAATCATAGCTATAAGTCGATCGCAAGGCAAGAGACGAGACCTCGCCCGTGATCCCGTCGGCCCCTCGATCTTCTCCAGGCCATAGGGATATCCAGGGCTTCGTCATGGCTATGTTAGTGTCTTCATGGACGATTCTTCGGAGCCACCACGCAACCCTCGATCCATTTTCGGAGACTCCTCGATCTTGACCGAGAGCCCACGGAAAACCCTGAATATCGGCATTCTGGCAGGTGTCTTCAATCTCGATCCCCTGAAGGCGCAGGACATCGACAGCCTCTTCGTGCTGCGCCAGGTCGTGGAGTCTCCGTTCGCCTGCCGACCGGGCTCCACCGAGCTCCAGCCCCTGCTCTTCTCTTCGGGGCTGCAGGCCGAGGAATCCTCGACCACCGTGTGCCGCGCCCGATTGCTGCCCGGGCTCCGGTTCTCCGATGGCTCCGCGGTCACGGCCGACGATGTCGCCCGGTGTTTGTCGAAGGTGGCCCCGGTGCGCGAGCAGGCCGAGGTAGACGCCCAGGGAGACGAGGTGATCTTTCGACTGCGGGAGCCCAATCCGCGGTTCGAGGTGGTGCTCTCCCACCCCCAATGCTCGATCCACAAGTGGCAAGGGGATCGCCTGCTGGGAACCGGGCCGTACGTGTTGGCCCCGGACAGCCGTTCCGAACGGGTGCATCTGCTGCGCAATCCCCGGTTTCGCGGCGTGGCGCCGATCGACGAGATCGTTTTTCATGTATTTCCCCTCGACGAGCAGGGGAAACCCACCGCCCTGCTGCGGGCAATCCGGGACGGCGTGGTGGATTTCACCAATGAGCTGGCTCGCGACGACATCAACCAGCTGGTGGGAGTGCGCAAGTCGTTGCTGCCGGGAATCTCTACGGCTCTGCTCTATCTCAACTCCGACCGGCCGAGCCTGCGGGATCGCCGGGTTCGTCGCGTCATCGCCAAGTCGATCGACCGGGTGGAGGTAGCCCGCACCTGTTACACCAATGCGCTCGCGTTTTCCGCACCGAGCCTCCTGCCGCGGGCCCTGGCCCAGGCCGAGGACGACCTCGGCTTCGACCCTCGGGGAGCCCGGGAGCTCCTGGCCGAGATCGGCGCGGAGATGCCGAAGAAGCTGCGCATGTTGACCATGTGGGGGCCGCGGCCCTATCTTCCGGACCCCCAGAAATTCACCCGTGCCATCACGGAGCAGCTGGGCAAGATCGGGATCGAGGTCGTCGAGGTGCCGACCTCGAGCAGCCTGGAGCACATGGAGAAGACCCTGGCGGGAAAGGAAGACCTGAGCCTCTCGGGCTGGGTGGCCGACGTGATGGATCCGGTGGACTACCTGGAGGCGAACCTGGCTTCGAGCCGTGTGCCGTCGCCGGAGAATTTCTCCGTGAGCACGAACTGCGGCCGCCTGCGCAGCGCCGAGATGGACCGGGCGATCAACGCCTACCGCTCGGGGCGCCAAGAGTCGCAGCTGCAGGAGATCTTGCGAATCCAGAGCGAAGAGGTTCCTCTGGTACCCCTGGTCTATGGCCCGACCATCGCCGTGGTCTCGTTCCGGGTGAAAGGATTCCGCCCGTCTCCGCTCGCGATCTTCGCACTCTCCGAGCTCGACCTGGAGCCCTGAGCCAACCCAGCTAACCCGGCGCCGATCCCGGAGCCAGCCGCTGCTCTACGAGCTGGAGCTCGTGGCGGGCCTGGCGTTCGAGGGCGACGAGTCGTTCGCGGGGAGCGCTGCCAGCGAGGGCGAGGAGCGAGCTGCAGGTCGCGGCCAGGCCCGGGGCTCCGAGGTGAGTGCTGCTGCCCTTGAGGTTGTAGGCCGCTCGGGCGAGGCCCAGACGATCGTCGTCGGCGAGGGCGCGTTCGAGGATTCCCAGATCGGTGCCGACTCTTTCGAGATAGGTGCTGATCACGGAGTCGGTGCCTTCGTCCGAACCCGCGCCGAGGCCGCGCAGACGCCGTAGCTGGGACTCGTCGATCACGCCCGAGACGTCGGTGTCCCAGACCGCGGGCGCGGGAGCCGGCGACGGGGCCGGGCTCTGGTCGAGATCTTTCAGCACCGCTTCGAGGTCTTCGATTCGGATCGGCTTGCCGAGGTAGGCGTCCATTCCCGCGGCGATGGCGGTCTCGCGGTCGCTCGCCATGGCGTGGGCCGACATGCCGATGATCCGCGGTCGACGCTGCGCCGGGTGCTTTTCCACCAATCGCCGAGTGGCTTCGAGGCCGTCCATTTCCGGCATCTGTACGTCCATCAGCACGACGTCGTAGAGCCGGCTCTCGACCGCTTCGAGAACTTCCAGGCCGTTGGTCGCCAGGTCGGCGCGAAAGCCGATGCGCTCGAGCATCATGAGGGCGACTTTCTGGTTGATGATGTTGTCCTCGGCGAGCAGCAGCCGTAGAGGGCTCTGTGTCGCCCGGCGCTCCGCAACGGCGGGGGAGGAGTGGGAGCGACCATGGGACGGTTCTTCGAACCACCGGCGCAGATGGGCGAGAAGCTCCGCCGGTTTGATGGGCTTGCGCAAGACCTCGGCTCCGTTCGCGGCGATTTCTTCTTCGCCGATAGGAGCGAGGAGAAGTGTCGGCTGGCGATACCGGCCGTAGGGATCGCACAGGGCGGTCTGGAGGCCTGGGCTCTCGCGTCCCGGAAGAGAGAGGTCGAGGATCACGAGATCGAAGGGCTCTCCGGCCAGCCGCTCGACGGCGCGATCGGCCGTCGGCACCGCGGTGGGCTGCATTCCCCATTGCCGGGTGAGCCGTGTCAGCAGATCGAGACTGCTGGGATTGTCGTCGACGATCAGGGGCCTGAGACCGGCGAGGGCCTCGGGTGCCGAGGGCCGGGCCGGAGCCGAGGTCTTGCCGATCACGGTGAAGTGGAAGGTCGAGCCGGCCCCGGCCTCCGATTCGGTCCAGATCGCGCCCCCCATCAGCTCCGTGAGCCGGCGGCAGATGGCGAGGCCGAGGCCGGTACCGCCGAACTGCCGGGTGGTGGACGGGTCGACCTGATGAAAGGCCTGAAAGAGATGCTCGAGTCGATCGCGGGGAATGCCGATCCCGGTATCGCGCACCGTGAAATGCATCTCGTACCGGCGTCGACCGAGGGACCGTGCCTCGAGGCCGACCTCGACTTCTCCGCTCTGAGTGAATTTGAGCGCGTTGCTGAGCAGGTTGACCAGGATCTGGCGGACCCGGGTCGCGTCGCCGAGCAGGGTTTCGGGTGTCCCCTCCTCGATTCGATAGAGCAGCTCCAGGCCCTTGTTGGCGGCGGCGGAAGCGAAGAGATCGAGGCTGTCCTCGATCAGGGCTCGCAGGTCGAAGGGCGCACGCTCGATTTCCAGGTGGCCCGACTCGATCTTCGAGAGATCGAGGATGTCGTCGAGAATCGTCAGCAGCGACTCGCCGCAGGAGCGGATCGTCTCTACCTGCCCGCGTTGCTCCCGGGGCAATGGTCCTTCCAGGAGCAGGCTGGTCATGCCGATCACCCCGTTCATCGGCGTGCGGATCTCGTGACTCATGTTGGCCAGGAACTCTCCCTTGGCGCGGTTCGCATGCTCCGCCTGGCGCCGGGCGAGCTCGAGCTCCTCGGCCTGGATCTCGAGCTGGCGGTGGCCGGCCATGGAGGACCACAGCTCGCGGGAGATCTCCTGGCTCTGCAATGTCAGGTAGGCACCGAAAATGGCGATGGTCAGGGCGGTGCCGAAGCCTTCCTCTCCACCGAGCTGGGTGGCAGCGACGAGATGGGGAAGCACCAGAACCAGCAGGAAGCCACGCAGCAGCCAGTCGTTCAGGGCATACACGAGGATCGAGACACTGGCGATGCCCGCGGTGATCATCAGGGCGAGGAAATAGGGAAAGCCGATGCCCAGGAGCAACACGACCGAAATGCTGGTGGCACTCCAGACCGCGGCGGCGGAGAGCACGCCGAGGGCGAAGAGGTTGCGCCACAGCTCGGGGCGTAGCGCCACGAGGGTTTCGAAGCGGTGGAAGAGCAGGTGGCGGGCGCCAGCGAGGAGCAGAGCGATGATCGTCAGCACCCCGGCCAGCCACGGGTAGAGGCGCCCCCAGGGGGTTCCCAGGGCCAGCACGCAGGACATCAGGGGATAGAGCCAGATCCCCGGCAGGGCCCGCCGGGTGGCGACCCGGTCGGCGAGGTGGAGCAGGTGCTGGCGGTCGCCCTCTTCGAACACGTCGAGGAAGGGCTCGGAGACCCCGGAGCTCGACTCCGGGGGAGGAGAGACCGGTGCCCGACCGACGGAGGCCGACGGCGCGCTCGATCTTTCGGGAGCAGCTTGCATGGTTCCCAACAAATCCTGTCTTCTGCCCTCGCGGGCTGCCACGATCGCCAAAACCGGCGGTGCTCGATTCGGCCGCGCCGGAACATGGGAAGCCGGACTCGCAAAGTGCCGGCCAGGAAAAAAGTCGAATTTTTCGGACCTGGGGCATATTCTATGACTTTTTTCGCCTAGATCAAGAAGAAGCCTGCTCGAAGTACTGAGCCACCAGCCGCAGAGCCAGAATCGTCAGCAGAATCCGGTACACCCGGCGGAAGTCTCCCTCGGGCAGCAGCGGTCGGATCCGGGTGCCGACCCAGGACCCGAGCGTCACGGCGATCAGCATGCCCGTGAGGAGGATCCAGTAGGGCCCGAACGCGAAGCCGAGGGCGAGGAAGGTGAGCGCCTTGAAGCCGTGCAGGACCGACATCATCGCCCCGTGGGTGACCACCAGGCGGTCTCGCTCGAGCTTTTCCTGCAGCAGGAGGGGGGATACCAGGGGGCCTGCCGCCCCGACGAAAAGAGCGACGAAGGTCTGGACCAGGCCGACGGTAAAGAAACGCCCGGGCCAGCGGATCTTGCGCAGTGCCGGCACCCAGGTGATCAACAGGATGAAAGCGGCGAGGTAGAGGGGGAGGTACTCCGTCGGGATCCGCAGCACGAGCCGCGAGCCGAGCACGGCGCCGAGGGCGGCACCCGCGGCGAACGGCAGGAGAAGGTCGCGACGCAGGTGCTCGAGGCCGAAGGCTACCCGGCTGACATTGCTGGCCAGCTGCACGACTCCGTGGACCGGCACCACCGCCGAAGCGGGCAGGAGCCCCGGCATGAAGGAGATCAACAACACTCCGCCGCCGAGGCCGAGCACGGCGGTGAGCATCGAAGAAAAGAAAGAGGCGAGGATCAGCCAGAGGTTGCTCATACGACCTACTCTGCCAGATCCCGACCAGGGTGGCACCCGGTGGCGGCCGACCGGGTGGGGAGTGAGCCGCTTTACCCCGGCCCCGAGAGCGGACCATAATGCCTCGCCCCGGTACCGATGCGCGGTCGAAGCCGATCCATGGGGCCATCCAGGAGACGAACCTACGCCCGACGAAAGGGATCGAGGAATACAAAGATGCCAGAGCTCAAGGACTCGGACGATCCGAACCGACCTCCCGAGGGACCCGAAGAAGAATGGGTTCCCGAAGACGACGCCGTGATCGGCCACGCGTTTCGCCGTTCCCTGCAGGTGTTTGCCGGCCTCGCCGTGCTCGTGGCGGTCGGATTTCTCCTCACTCGCGAAAAAGAAGTCTCCGGCCCCGAGCAGACCATCGAGAGCTCGTCTCCGGAAGCCGTGGTGGAAGCTGCCGATCCGCCGTCGGTGCGGTTCGTGCACATCGCCGAGGAGGCCGGCGTGACCTTCGAGCACTACAACGGTGCGACCGGTGAGAAACTGCTGCCCGAGACCATGGGAGGTGGTGTCGCCTTCTTCGACGCCGACAACGATGGCGACCAGGATCTGCTCCTGACCAACTCCTGCGACTGGCCCCACACCGAGAATCCGCGCCGTCCGCAGCCGACCCCGGCGCTCTACCTCAACCAGGGCGACGGCACCTTCGCCGATGGCACTGCCGCCTCGGGCCTGGGAGAGTGTTTCTACGGCATGGGAGTGGCCGTGGCCGACTACGACGCCGACGGCTTCGCCGACGTGTTCCTCACCGCGGTGGGCGAGAACCGGCTGATGCGCAACCTCGGCGACGGCACGTTTCGCGATGTCACCACCCGGGCCGGCGTGGCAGGAGACGACGAGGAGTGGAGCGCCAGCGCCGCTTTCTTCGACGCCGATGCCGACGGCGATCTGGATCTCTTCGTCACCAACTACGTGCGGTGGTCGAAGGAGATCGATTTCGAGCTCGACTACCGGCTCACCGGTGTGGGCCGGGCCTATGGTCCGCCGCAGAACTACGAGGGCACCTACTCCTACCTGTATCGCAACGAGGGCGACGGCACGTTTACCGACATCTCGGCCGAAGCCGGCATCCAGGTTCGGAATCCGGCCACCGGCGTGCCGGTGGGCAAGGCCCTGGCCCTCGCCATTGCCGATGTCGACGGGGATCACCTGCCCGATCTCTTCGTCGCCAACGACACGGTGCGAAACTTCTTCTTCCACAACCAAGGCGGAGGGGTGTTCGAAGAGATGGGAGAGCTCTTCGGCCTCGCCTACGACCGCAACGGCAACGCCACCGGCGCCATGGGTGCCGATGTCGCCTTCTACCGCAACGACCACAACCTGGGTTTCATGATCGGCAACTTCGCCAACGAGATGACCTCGGTCTACGTCGCTCAGGACGATCCCGGCATCTTCGTCGACGAGGCCATCGGCGAGGGGATCGGAGCTCCCAGCCGTCGCATGCTCTCCTTCGGGGTCCTGCTCTTCGACTACGACCTCGATGGCCGACTCGACCTGCTGCAGGCCAACGGGCACCTCGAAGAAGAGATCGGCAGTGTCGATCCCAGCCAGGAGTACCGCCAGGCGGCCCAGCTGTTCTGGAATGCCGGGCTGGAAGGCGGGTTCGTGGCCGTGGATCCGGAGTCCACCGGCGATCTGTCGCGTCCGATCGTGGGCCGGGGAGCCGCCTACGCCGATATCGACGGAGACGGCGATCTCGACGTGGCCCTCTCCCAGGTCGGTGGCGAGCCTTTGCTGTTGCGCAACGAGCAGGCCACCGGCCACCACTGGCTGCGCCTCGAGCTCACCGGAGCCGCGCCGAACCTCGACGCCATCGGAGCCTGGGTAGAGGTGGAGGCCGGGGGGGTCGTCCAGCGGCGGCAGGTGATGCCCTCCCGCAGCTACCAGAGCCAGGTGGAAAAGGCGCTGACCTTCGGGCTCGGTGCCACCACCACCCTCGACCGGGTCGAGGTCTTCTGGCCCGATGGCGAGAATCAGTTGCTGGGCGAGCTGGAGATCGACCGTCTGCACCGGGTGCGGCGGGAGCCGGGTTGATGGCCGCGGATCCGGCGGATCTGCGAAAAGTGATCGAGCTCTTCGAGGAGCGGATTCCCTTCAACCAGATCCTGGGTCTCGAGATCGAGAGCCTCGATCTCGAACGCACCCGGCTGCGTTTCGCCTACCAACAAGAGCTGGTGGGCAACTACGTCCGCGGCTCTCTGCACGGAGGTGTCATCGCCTCCGCCCTCGACACCACCGGCGGCCTGGTTGCCTTTCTCAATCTGCTCGACCGGCTCGAAGGAGCCACCGAGGAGCGTCGCCTCGCCGGGATGTCGAAGATCGGCACCATCGACCTGCGGATCGATTACCTGCGGTCCGGCCTGGGGAAGGTCTTCTTCGCCACCGGATTCATCCTGCGCACGGGCAACAAGGTGGCGGTGACCCGCATGGAGCTCACCAACGAAGAAGAAACCCTGATCGCAGTGGGCACGGGGACCTACCTGGTGGGCTGAGTTGCCTGATTCTACTTGGTCAGACTCTTTCTCGAGGTCGAGTCGGCGTTCCTTCCTCCAGGTCTCGAAGGGTCGCGTCTGCTGCGGTGGGCTCCGAGCTCGCTCTTGGCGCTGTGTTCCGAAGGCCTCTTCGACACCGCTCTCGTCGACCCGCTCGACCTGGCTCCAGGAACGCCGACTCTTGCGGAACCAGAGGTCCGAACTGAGAGTAGAGCTTGAGGGAATCAGCGAGCGACGAATCCCGGAGCCTCGCCCGCCGTACAAGTTGAGACGGAGGAACGAGGAGAGGTCGGCGCGCGTGCCTTCCTCGGAGTGAGGAGGACAGCGCAGCGTGGAGGGGCGACGAACGATGAGCGGAGGCCGCGAGGTCTGGATCCTGTTGCGGCGAGAGCTCCGAGCGGCTCTGCGGGAGCGCAGCGTGGTGCTCAGCACGATCGTGATGCCGGTCCTGCTCTATCCTCTGCTCCTGTGGCTGGCCTTCTCCATCGGGAGCTTCGTCCAGGGTCAGCAGGAACGCCAGCGCTCGCGTTTGGTGGTTCTCGGTGACTCGCCGGAGCTCGTCGAGTCGGTGGCGGAGATCCTGCGCGGTGGCTCCGAATCCGGGCAGCAGCTCGAGTGGGTGGACGGGCCCGAGGCCGACCACGAGTCGGCGCGCGAGCGGGTGGCGGCCGGAGAGCTCGACCTCGCGGTGATGGTTTTCCCCGTCGAGGCACCGGCCGGCAACTACCGGGTCGAGCTGCTGTGGGACACCACCGTGGGGCGCAGCGCCAAGGCCCGAGACCGGGTCGAGGATCTCCTCTCGGACCACCGGGGGCAGCGGATCGAGGAAGAGGTCGAGCGCCTCGGAATCGGTCCCGAAACCTGGCTCGGGTTCGAGATCGAGCGCAGGAACCTGGCGACCCGATCCGAAATGGGAGCCTTCGTCCTGGGTTTGATGGCGCCGCTCTTCACGATCCTGATGATCGCCGTGGGTTGTTTCTACACCGCCATCGATACCACCGCTGGGGAGCGCGAGCGCTCCACCTGGGAGACGTCCCTCACCCTGGCGGTCTCGCGGGATCGGGTGGTGTTGGCCAAGTTCCTGACCGTCGCCCTGCTCGGGTGGACGGCGGGTCTGCTCAACCTCGTGGCGTTGAGCGTCTCGCTGCGTGCGATCCTGGCGCCGGCCCTGGGCGCGAGCCAGATGATGCTCCAGTTCTCGTTGCCCTGGCGAGCGCTGCCTCTCCTGTTCCTGGCATCGGCTCTGCTGGCTCTCTTCATCGCCGCGGGAATGATGCTCTTCGCCGCCTTCGCCCGCACTTTCAAAGAGGGGCAATCGATGGTGACTCCTTTCTACCTGCTGTGCCTGCTGCCGGCGATGGTGGTGCAGGCACCCGACCTCGAGCTCACCGCCGGTTGGGCCCTGGTGCCGATCGCCAACGTGGCCCTGGTGCTTCGCGATGCGATCACCGGCACGTACCACTGGCCCTGGATCGGTCTCACCCTGGCGGTGGAGGTGGCCACGGTTCTCGCCTGCCTGGCCCTGGCTCGCCGGGTGATGGCCGACGAGAACGTGATGACCGGTGCCTTCGAAGGAAGCTTTGCCCAATTCGTCCGCCGCGAGCTGCTGGGCCACGGCCGGGAAAGATCCGGAGAATCACTATGAGCACGACCCCTTCCGACCGATCCGATTCCGCCGAGCCGCCGGTACGGGTCAGCGGACTGAGCAAGCTCTTCGTCGACGAGGGGCGGGGAGAGGTGCGGGCGGTCGACGACGTGAGCTTCGAATGCCGCGTGGGCGAGATCTTCGGTCTGCTGGGCGCCAACGGTGCGGGCAAGACCACCACCCTTCGCATGTTGTCGACCGTGCTGGCTCCCACCGGCGGGAAGGCGCTGGTGCGTGGGTTCGAGGTCCGCCAGAACCCGGAAGCGGTGCGCCGCAACCTCGGTTTCTTCTCCGCCTCGACCGCCCTGTACCCGCGCCTGACCGCCCGCGAGACCCTCACCTTCTTCGCTCGAATCAACGGGGTCGAGGAACCACGGGTCGAGTCGCGGGTCGAGGAGCTGATCCGGCGCTTCGGCATCGGCGAGTACGCCGATGCCCGGGTGGAGAAGCTCTCGAGCGGCATGAAGCAGAAGGTCTCCCTCGCCCGCACCGTGGCGCACGATCCGCCGATCCTGATCTTCGACGAGCCCACCGTGGGGCTCGACGTGCTCGCCGCCCTCGATCTCCAGGGGTTGATCGCCGAGCTGCGAGACGAAGGCAAGACGATCCTCTTCTCCACCCACATCATGAGCGAGGCCGAGAGGCTCTGCGATCGCATCGCCATCATCCACCGCGGCCGGATCCTCGCCTGTGGCAAGCTCGAAGAGCTGCGGACGGCCACCGGGGAGCACTACCTCGAAGACATCTTCGTGGCCCTGGTCCAGCCGCGGCCGGCCTCACCATGAGCTGGAGGCTCCTGCGCACCCTCTACGTCTGCGAGCTCCGTCTCCTGCTGCGCGATCGGCGGACCCTGGTCTTCGGGTTGCTGCTCCCGACCCTGGTTCTGCCGATCTTCTTCTTTCTCTCCAGCCGGACGCAGGAAAAGCAGGTCGAGCGTTTGCAGCAGGCCACCTACGAGTATGCGATCCGCGGGCCGCTGGCGAAGGAGGCCAGGCGGTGGATCGAGCTGGGCTCTCCGGCCCATTCGATCCCGTCGGCGACCCCGCCGGAGCTCGCGTTGGAGACCGAGGCATCGAGCGGGGCGGCGGCGCCGGGCCTGACGCTACAAGAGGTCGAGAGCACCGATCCGGCCGCTGCCCTCGACGCCGGAGAGCTCCATTTCTATCTCGAAGCGCGCGAGCCCTTCCGCGGGGCCGTCTCCGAGTCTCCGGCCCGGGCCGGCTGGCGACGGCCGGGAGCTCCCGGTGAAGCCCTGGAGGTCTTGGTACCCAGGCTGCGCATCGTCTTCCGCGCGAGCTCGCTTCCGTCCTCGACGGCCGCGGGCGCCATGGGTCGGCGGCTCGAGATCGCCCGGGCGAAGTTGCGGCAAGAGCTCCTCGACACGCGCGGCTTTCCGGTCCCTCTCGAACAGTTTCTGCCGGTAGAGGCGGTCGACGTGGCCACTGCCGAGCGGCGCAGCGGAGCCGCCCTCGGCCGTTTCGCCGGCCTCTTCCTGCTCCTGATGATGCTCTCCGGTGGCTCGG
>CAZMEL010000041.1:0-38880 GCA_964565225.1 uncultured Thermoanaerobaculia bacterium
TTCGAGGCCTGGCGGAAGGAACGCCGACTCGACCCCGCCAGGGAATCTGACAGAGTAGAAGTAACAGCCCGAGGTGAAAGTCAGCCGCTCGCAGCGCGGCTCGAGTTTCACCACGACCCCTCGATCGGTGCCAGTAGTGGAAATGGCCTGCCGGTCATCGGGAAGTTGTTGGGGCATCGATCGCCGTTGACCACAGCCCGCTACAGCCATTGGGCAGACGATCCACTCAAGAGGGCTGCGGACTCGATCTAGTGCGAGATTTCAGAGAAGCTGGCAGGAGCTGTCTAGGGTTTGTTTCGGGGGACACTCTGTCGCCGCCTCCGCGCCTCCCGCCGTGCCGCCGCCCGACGATCGAGCGCAATAGCCTTCTTCAGCTTGTCGCGAGTCGCCGCCAGAACCGACTCGGGATTCGCGCCCTGAGCAACCAACCGCTTCTCGCACAGGTGCAGCAAGTCGTCATAACCGGAGCAGGGCAGGGTCAATGCCTGTACCGGATGAGACCAGCGCGGCGTGGCCAGCAAATGCTCGAGATCGCGTTCGACCTGCCACCAGTGAAGCGTGTGCCAGGCGGAAGAGAGGTCGTTGACGACCCGCTCGAAGACTTCGCCGGGCATGTGGTTCTGGAGGAGGTGGATTGTCTTCGCTGCCAAGGCCAGACTGGTGGTGGTGGCAAAGAGCGCTTCCCGCGGTTTGCCCGGATCAGGAGGGAGCGGTCTACTCGGCATGATCCAGTACCACCAGAGCCGAGACGGTATCGGGGTAGAGCTCCTGTAGCAAGCGAATGAGCCGTTCGGCATCTGGTGGCTCCAACAGCCCGGCCAAGGCGCGACGGCACAGCTCCGGATTCGTGAAGCTCGGAGCCACCGCAGCGATTTCATGACGGCATCGGAAGGTCAAGGGGCGCTCTCCAGACCAGCGGGTGAACGCCTTGCTGAAGACTCCGAGCGAGGAGTAGCCAAGGGTGTATCCAATCTGCCAGATTCTCAGGTCGGTTTCCACCAGCAAACGACTCGCCGTCTCCATCCGCCGGGCCGTGATGTAGGCCTTGGGCGGTTCCTGGAGCTCCTGATGAAAGCGGATCGCGAGAGAGTTGTCGCGCATGTTGCAGGCCTGGCGCAGCGTCTGGACGTTGAGCCCGGGATCGAAGAGGTGTGCTTCGATGTACCGGAGCATCTGGACGATGCGTTCGGAGGCGTGGCGGTGATCGTGGCGGATTCGTTGTATGACTTCCTTGGCGGCGTGGTCGCGGGCTCTCACGAGTGTTGCATTCATCTTTGGTGACTTCACTGGCTCTCCCTTCTGACCGGAGGTACCTTCCGGTCATCCCGACGGTCTTCCTCATCTGCCGAGCAGGCATGGCCACCATGGCCGTGAGATGCAGAAAGCTTGTCCCTTGGTCATTTCTGGCGGCTCAAGAGCTTGCAGTGAAATGGTAGGGAAACCATCTGGAAGAAGAGATTGCTGGACAGAATATGGAGCTGCCAGAGACGTTTCTCCGGCGAAACAAGAGAAAAGCTCAGGTAAACTGCGACTAGCGTCGGCCGGAAGGACGATACACAATGGCCAGTGACCTTGATAATGACGGGAGAGCAAGCAGATGCAGAGTGACCAGCAGGTAGACCGCCTGATCGCCGCCGTACGTCGGCGGGTGGATGCCAGGAACCTCTCGGCCGCAGAGGATGCGATTGGAGTCTCGCGTGGTTATCTGCGCAAAGCGCAGGGGACGACGCGCAACATCATGCTCGCCAAGTTCTTGGGCATCTGTGCACAGGCAGATATCGATCCGGCAGAGGTCTTCGCCGAGGTGTTTCCCCGCAAGGAGCCGGAGCTCGACTTTGGCATTCCCATTCCCGACCGACCGGTACCGCACATCGTCAAACGTGTCCGGCACCGACTCGATCGAGATCAGGAGCCAGCCGCAGCGATTCCACGCAGCTGGCTGGAATGGCTCGATGAGCTGCGATACGACAAGCCACAGCGGGCGCTCCGGCTGGTGGAGGAGACGCTCGACTATGTGAGGCGTGCTGACCTGCCCTTCGCGTTGGGTGTCTGGGCGAGCACGTGTCGCCTTCTGGCTAGGAATGAAGAGGCTTTTCTGGCGTGTCTGGAGGGACTGGAAATAGCAAGCAGAAATGAAGACCAATTGGGGCGGGCTGATCAGCTTCGTCGAATCTCATTCCTGACTACTGCTATCACCGCCAACTATGAAGATGCCCTGGCTATCTCTGAGAGAGTCGCAGGTCTCTACGCCCGCAGTGGGCGCTTGGAGAAGCTAGGGCGAGTACTCGTCGACCAGGGAACCCTTCTGTACTATCAACTCCGCTTCCCTGAGTCCGAGAAGTCATTTCAGACCGGTCTGGAACTTCTCGAAACTGGTGAAAGGCGACACCGAATGGCAGCTCTTCATGGCATGGGAGTCCTGTACCAAGCGTGGGGGCGTTCAGAAGAGGCTGTAGAGTTCATCCAAAGAGCCGCAACCATTGCCGCGACTCGATTGGAGCATGGGAAGCTGCACTGGCTCCAGGGGTTGGTTCTCCTTGATCTCCAGGAATTCAACTCAGCGCATCTATGTTTTGAGAAGGCGCTCGCCGAGCTTATTGAGACCTCGCCGATTGATGCAGCTCTGAGTGTCTGTGACCATGTTCGTGCTCTACTCAATGCTGGAGAGAGTGCTGGTGCAAGGAGACGCGCCTTGGTGCTGCGCCGTTTGATCGAACCACTCGGCGACAATCTGATTGCCTCTGCAGCGATTCTCGATCTCCTTCGCTGCGAAGGCGATAGCCATGTTCTGACTGGCGCTTTTATCGACACCATCAGGAAGCGTGTAGAAAAAGGCCGACAGGCAGACGCCCGTCGGCACTATGACTGCTGATTTCTGGATTCTCAGCATTTCGATTCAGGTTGGCCGGGAGGTCTCCTCTCTAATCGGCTGATTCACCTCAAGGCCACCAGGCTCAATCATCGGGCCGTACGCCATTCGGTGATCCAGCCCCTCAGGCTCACTGTAAGAGCTGTGACTCAGCATCCATTCATCGGGAATCTGCCGACTCTCCAGCTCGGCGACACTTGGGAGGGCAAAGCTGGTCAAGGCAACCACGAAAAGCACGAAGAGTCCGTTCTTCATTCGGAGAGTCCTCCACCCCAAAGCCAACCACCAGCCCGCACCATGCCGACCGGGTGCTTTGGGGGATTCTGGCCACTCTACGCCCGAATTCCAGTGATTCCACTCTCTGGTTCTTTCTTCTGCTGGAAATCGGCGCCGATTCCCCGAATTCTTCTCAGGCCGCCAGAATCGCAGTAGTCTGAAGAGCACTTTTCCTTCTTTTTCTCTGCCCTCTGCGTCGTCTGCCCTCCCTCATCGCTCGGCTCCTGAGCGCGCCGCTACGTTGGCTCTTCGGGGTTTTCCGCTCCCATATCCACGGCGATGCTCGCTGGATGAACTGGCGCGAACGGCGCCGGTTCCTGAGCCCAAAGCACACGGGTCTGGTGCTCGCGCCCGGGTGTCGCCTGTCGGCGCCGGAGTCGTTTCGGAATCTGGCGTTGGTAGCGCCGACTGGCGAGGGGAAAACGACGCACTTTGTGATTCCGAATGTGTTGGCGGTGCAGGGTTCGGTGGTGGTCACCGATCCGGCCGGCGAGATTCATGCCACGACCAGTGAACAGCTTTGTGAGCGCGGGTTCCGAATTCAGCTCCTCCAACCCGCGAACCTGGAGGAGAGCCTGCGCTTCAATCCGCTCTCCTCGTGGCGTTCACCGCGGCAGCTGCGTCAGCTGGCGACGATCCTGGCGCGCAACACGGCCGGAGCCCGGAGCGATCCCTTCTGGTCGCTCTCGGCGGTGAACCTGCTCTTTCTCGTGCTCACAGCGGTGGCCAGAAGCGACAAAGCGCGACGGACGCTCAGTACAGCACGGGATGTCCTCAATCGTCTCGGGATGGAAGGGAAGGACGGCGCGGAGTCCTTCTCGCAACCGACGAGCGTCTGATGGCCGAGTATCGAGCCTTCGCGGCCACCGAGAGCCGGGTCCGGAGCTCGATCCTGAGCACGGCACGAGAAGCGTTGGAGCCGTGGTCAGACCGCATGTGCGAGATCGTGGAACTGCGCTACTACTCGGGACTGAGCATCCAGGAGACCGCCGAGATTCTGGGAATTTCCGAGACCACGGTCAGCCGGGAGTGGGAAGTCGCAAAAATCTGGATGGCAAAAGCGTTGGGCAAGGTGAGAAAGCCCGAGGAGTAGCTCGACGGCCGGATTGAGCTAGCCATCTTCTCTGACCTTCGGTATCACTGACGAAGCGCTTCGAGCGCTTCGTCTCTTGCTTACTATGTGCTTACGGCGCTCGAGAGGCCCAAGGCCCCAGAGAGTCGCTATCTGCAGCTAAGTGCTTGGGAGGGAAAGATTTAGACTGGTGGGTCGTGAGGGTCTCGAACCCCCGACCCGCGGATTAAAAGTCCGCTGCTCTACCAACTGAGCTAACGACCCCACCGGCGGCGGAGTATAGCCGAAACTGCGCCGGTGGGAAAGTGGCTTTTCGGGTGAGAATTCAGGCTTCGGGGAGGCGCTCGGCGAGGACCGGGGCGAGGCGGCCGCCGAGGAGGCGGTCGAGCTCGGGGCTTTCGACGATGATGGTTTCTTCGCGGCGTGGGCCGGTGGAGATCAGGGCTACGGTGGCTTCGAGCTGGTCTTCGATGAAGCGCAGGTAGTCGCGGGCGGTGGAGGGAAGATCGGCGGCGTCGAGGAGGCCGACGGTGGAGGTCTGCCAGCCGGGGAAGGTGCGGACGATGGGCTCGACCTGGTCGAGCACGGCGAGGTCGCTGGGGAAGTGGTCGAGCTCGCCGCCGCGGTAGCGGTAGCCGGTGCAGACTTCGATTTCGGGGAGCTCGTCGAGCACGTCGAGCTTGGTGATGGCGAGGGCGCTGATGCCGCTGAGGACGGCGGAGTAGCGGGCGGCCACGAGGTCGAGCCAGCCGCAACGGCGGGGGCGCCCGGTGGTGGTTCCGAATTCGTTGCCCCGGCGTCGCAGGTGCTCGCCGGTGTCGTCGTGCAGCTCGGTGGGGAAGGGGCCGGCCCCCACTCGGGTGGTGTAGGCCTTGAGCACTCCGAGGGTCCCGGTGAGTCGCGTGGGAGCGATGCCGGCTCCGGTGGAGACGCCACCGGCGGTGGCGTTGGAGCTGGTGACGAAGGGATAGGTTCCGTGGTCGACGTCGAGCAGGGCCCCCTGGGCGCCCTCGAGGAGTATGGAGCTGCCTTCCCGGATCCAGCGATCGAGCAGGAAGACGGTGTTGGCGAGGTAGGGGGAGAGGGCCTCGTTCCAGGAGCGGCAGAGGTCGGCCATTTCGGGCACGGTCGGCAGCGGCGCCCCGAAGCTCGCGAGCTGGGGACTGAAGTGGGCGAGCTGGACCTCCAGCCGGGCCTCGAGATCGGCCGCGTCGAGGTCGCCACAGCGCAGGCCGCAGCGGGCGGCTCGCGACTCGTAGGCGGGGCCGATGCCGCGGGATGTGGTGCCGATCTTCTTGGCTCCACGGGCTTCTTCCCGGGCCTGGTCGACGGTGGCGTGCAGGGGAAGGATGACCTGGGCGCGGTCGGAGACGAAGAGCCTGTCCGCGGTGTCGACGTCCTGGCTCCACACCGACTCGAGCTCCCGTAGCAGGGCGTCGGGAGCGACGACCATGCCGTTGCCGAGCACACACTTCATCTTCGGATGCAGGATTCCGGAGGGCAGCAGGTGCAGGGCGAAGTGGCGGTCGCCGAACTTCACCGTATGACCGGCGTTGTGACCGCCCTGGAACCGGGCGACGGCGTCGAAGGCGGGGCAGACGAGATCGACGATCTTGCCCTTGCCCTCGTCACCCCATTGCATGCCGAGAACGATGGTATTGGCCATGTGCAGCTTCCGTTCGTTGGGGAGTGGTACCGCGCCCTGGACTGGAGATCGGGTTGGGGGAGCGGGCCGAGACGGGGACCCTAACAGAACGAAGCTCGGGCGAACAAGCAGGATCGGAGCGCACGAAGCCCGGCCGATCGTGCGGGAATCTTCGCCTCTCGATGGTAGACTCGACGGCGCCGGTGAGCCCGAACGAACCGCGAGCAAATCCAGGAAATCCAGGAAATCCAGGTTGGAAGCGTTTCTCCAGATCTCGGTCGTATTTCTGCCACTGCTCTATCTGCTGGTGGCGGCAGGGTATGGCGCCATTTTCTTCGCCGATCCGCCCCGGGCACGAAAGATCTTTCCCAAGGTCTTTCGCGGCACCCTGGCTCTGCACATGGTCTATCTGGTGGTGCTGACCTGGCGCTGGCAGCAGTTTCCCGCCGCCACCGTGGCGCAGGCGCTCTCGGCGGTCGCTTTTGCGGTGGCGGTGGTGTACGCCTTCGTGGAATGGCGTGGCGGCGTGGCGTCGACGGGGTTCTGGGTGCTGGCGGTGGCATGCCTGTTCGAGATCCTCTCCTCGCTTCTGCGCACTCCGAACCCGCCGTATCGGGAGATCTTCCACAATCCTCTGTTCTCGGCCCACGCCGGATTCGGGCTGCTGGGGTACGCGGCGTTCGCCGTTGCCGCCAGCTATGGTTTCCTGTTCCTGCGCCTCTATTCCGAAATCAAACGCCGTAGCTTCTCGATCTTCTTCGGCAAGCTCCCGCCCCTGGAGGTGCTGGAGCGCATGATGAGCGGAGCCCTGACGGCGGGATTCGCGACCCTCACCCTTTCCCTGGTGGCGGGGATCATCTGGGCGGAGCAGATCTTCCACGAGAACTGGTTGCACGATCCCAAGATCCTGGTCACGGGCTTGACCTGGGCGTTCTACGGGATGGTGCTCGGTCTGCGCCGCTCTCGCCGCTGGCACGGTCGCCAGACCGCTATCGCCAGCCTGGTGGGGTTGGTAGCGGTGCTCTTCTCGGCGGTGGGCGTGAATCTCTTCTTCACCGACGTACACGGGTTTCTATGAGTCGTGGCAAGCTGATGGCGATCCGAGTCCAACCATCGACCCCCGTGAAGCGCGAGGGCTCGCCCCCTCTGTTGTTGATCGGAGTCGACCACCGGTGTGCGCCTCTGGATCTGCGGGAGAAGGTCGCCTATGGAGCGGAAGATGGCGCCGCACTGCTGCTCGGCCTGCGCGCTGCCGAAGAGGTTCGGGGGGCGGCTCTGATCTCGACCTGTAACCGGACGGAGCTGTATCTCACCCCCGAGCCCGACGGCGCAGGCGCGTATCGTCTGGGGCTCGAGTCGGCCTTCCTGAGCCGGGCCCCGGAGGTGGAGGCGGAGGGGAGGTTCTACGTCAAACACGATCTCGACGCGGCCAGGCACCTCTTCGAGGTGGCGTGTGGCCTGCAGTCGATGATCCTCGGCGAGCCGGAGATCCTCGGCCAGCTCAAACGGTCGACGGAACGGGCCCGGCAGCTCGGCACCAGCGATGCCGTGCTGCGCAAGGTGCTCGCCGCGGCGATCACAGCGGGTGGCCGGGTGCGCAAGGAGACCGGGATCGGCACCGGCGCGGTGAGCTTCGGCTTTGCGGTGGTGGATCTCGCGCGGAATATTTTCAACCGTCTCGAAGATTGCTCGGTGCTGCTCCTCGGAGCCGGGGAGACGGCCCGGCAGGTAGCCCGCAGTCTCCGCGAGAGCGGCGCCCGAGAGCTGGTGGTGGCGAATCGGGATCCGGCGCGGGCGGAGTCTCTGCGCGAGGTCTTTCCGGACCTCCGGGTGGTGGCGTTCGACGAACGACACCAGACCCTGGCCACGAGTGATGTGGTGGTCGCCTCGACCGCGGCCTCCGAGCCGATCCTCGGCAGCAGGGACCTGCGCCAGGCCATGCGCTCTCGCAGGGGACGGCCGCTGTTGGTCACCGATCTCGGTGTGCCGAGAAATGTCGAGCCCGGGGCTTCCCGGCTCGAGAATCTGTTCTTGCAGGACATCGATTCTCTGCAGCAGCTGATCTCCCAGAACCTGCGGCGTCGCCGGGAAGAGGTCCCGCGGGTCCAGGAGGTTCTGGAACAAGAGCTGCTGCGCCTCGAAGGGGGCCTGCGGGGCGTGTCGGCAGAGCCCCTCGTGGCTCAGCTCCAGCGGCAGGCGGAGCTGATCCGCAAGCGGGAGCTGAAGGCGGCGGCCTCGCGTTTTCCCACCGAGACCCACGACGCGCTCGAGAAGCTGACCCGTTCGCTGGTGCGCAAGATCCTCCATCACCCGAGCCGGCAGCTACGGGACCTGGGGCCGGAGAACGAGCAGGAAGAGCTGGTCCGGCGCCTCTTCCAGCTCGACTCGACCGACTCCGATCCTCGCTGACGGCTTCCAGGAGACTCCATGTCCGATTCGACTCTCCGTCTGGGTACCCGCCAGAGTCGCCTCGCCCTGGCTCAATCCGGGCACGTGGCCGAGGCTCTTCGTTCCCGCCACCCGGGCCTCGAGGTGGAGCTGGTTCCGATCGTCACTCGAGGGGATCGCGAGCCCGGGGAGCTGGCCAAGCTCGGGGGCAAGGGCCTCTTCACCCAGGAGCTGGAGGAAGGGTTGCTCGCGGGAGCTCTGGACCTCGCCGTGCACAGCCTCAAGGATCTGCCGATCCACCTGCCCGATGGCCTGGGGATCGCGGCCCACCCACCACGTGCGGATCCGCGGGATTCCTTGATCAGTGAGCTCGGGGAGGATCTCGCTTCCTTGCCGTCCGGTGCGGTGCTGCTCACCGGCTCTCACCGCCGCGGCTCGCAGATTCTTCTCGCTCGCGGCGACTTCCGGGTGGAAGGCCTGCGGGGCAACGTCGATACGCGGATCCGGCGCTGGCGGGAGAGCGGGCACGCGGGTTTGATCCTGGCCCAGGCGGGGCTCGATCGGCTGGGAGCCGAAGGGCTGCCCGCTTTTCCTATCGACCCGGAGGTGATGGTTCCGGCTCCGGGGCAGGGAATCCTCGGCATCGAGGTGAAGCGGGGCAGCCGAGCCGAAGAGCTCTGCGCCGCCCTCGACGACCCGGCCTCGGCGCGTGCCGCGGCGGCGGAACGGTTTCTGGTACGTGCCTTCGGCGGCGACTGCACCCTGCCACTCGCCGCCTGGGCCACCGAGACCGAAGGACGGATCCGGCTGCTCGGGGTGCTGGCGACTCCCGACGCCACCCGCGCGGCTCGGGGAGAAGGGGTGGGAGACAGCCCGGAAGCGGCGGGTGAGGCGTGCCTCGACGCCCTGCAGCGCGATGGAGCAGAGGCCGTATTGGCGGCCCTCGGGCGTCGGGTGGAGGGGTGAGTCTCGGCGAAGAGCCGCTGGCGGGCTGCCGGATCGTCATTACCCGGGCGACTCACCAGGCCGAGGCACTGATCACCACGTTTCGGGCGGCCGGCGCCCGCGTGGAGCTTCTGCCCCTGCTCGAGGTTCGTCCGGCATCCCGCGAGGCTCTGAACGCTGCCGTGGAGGCTGCCCGTGCCAGCGATTGGGTCGTCTACACCTCGACCAACGCGGTCCGGAGCCTGGAGCCGGCAGGAGAGCTCGCCTCGCCCGTGGCCGAGGGGCCACGCCATGCGGTCGTGGGGGAAGCGACGGCGGCGGCGTTGCGTGAGCGGGGCGTGGAGCCCGACCTGGTCTCTTCCCGGCCTCGCGCGTCGGGGCTGCTCCGTGAGCTGCTGCCTCTCTTGCGACCCGGGGAGCGAGTGGTCCTACCCCAGGCCGATGACGCTCGCTCCGAGCTGGCCCAGGGGTTGCGAGGCGCGGGCTTCGATGTGGACTGCTTCGTCACCTACACGAAGAGCCTGCCGGAGAATGTTTTTTCCCGGGCGCGGAACCTCTTTTCCGAGACCCCCCTGGGTTGGGTGAGCTTCACCAGCCCGCGGATCGTGCGCCACTTCGTAGAGGTTCTCGGGGAAGAATGGCCTCGGCGGCGGCCCGAGCTCAGAGCCTTGTCGATCGGTCCGGTGACCAGCGCCGAGCTTCGCCGATTCGAGATCGATCCGGCGGCGGAAGCGGCTCGACCCACTTCGCAGGCCATGGTGGAGGCGGTCGTGTTGGCCCTACGGGAAGAGGAAGAGGATCGGAACGGCTGACCGCTCCGCGGCCGCACTCATTCTCGAGGTTTCAGGCTCTCCCCCGGCACCAGCGTTCCCGAGGCACGCTCTCCCAGGCGTAGGGTCGGGCCTCGAGGCGTAGCATCGTCCGCTTCGTCGGGGAACCACACCTCGATGGTGTGAAATCGGCCGTCTCCCCACTGCTCCTCCTGCAGCAGCCAGCCGCGAACGAATTCGGCCACCGTGCGCCGTGCGGTCTCCCGGATCAGGCTCAGGTGCCGTGGATCCCCGGCCATCTGCCGCAGCCGGGGCGTCATGGACTGCTCGAGAGTGGCCAGCTGCTCGTCGGCGTCGAAACGCAGCAGGGCTTCGTCGACCCGCTTGCGCAGGCCCTCGGTGTGGATCGCTGGCGGCTGGGTCGGCCGGATTCGAGGTGGGTAGACGATGCAGACGCGATCCGAGACCTCGAGTCGCCAGGCATCGTCGAGCCGCAGGTGATAGCGGTAGGTCACCGGCACCCGGATCTCGGTGGTCGTGGTTCCGAGAGAGAAAGCATCCCAGAGCACCCGGCGCTCGTCGCTGCGGGTGAAGGTCTCCTCGACCTGGATCCTGCCTACCTCGAGCAGGCCGCTACCGGAGCTGTCGATCTCGGGCAGAGACGAGAGAAACGTCTCGGTGATCTCGCCGCTCAGGAAGCCGCTGGCGATTCCCTCGACCCGCTCGGCGGCGCTCCGGGCGGCCTCTCCCAGGGCTCCGGCGGCTTTTTCCGTCTGCCGGTGGGTGTAGACGAAAACGAAGAGGCCCGCCCCCACCACCAGAGCGAGGGCCAGCACCCAACGCAGGGAGACCAGGGTCTCGTGCCATGGGGGACGACGGGCTCGGTTGGGGTCGGTTGCAGTGCTCATCGAGGGCGATTCCTCGTTCGATCTTCTCATAAGACGGGCCCGGTTTCGTGCGGTTTCGCCGCCGGTCGAAGTAGAAAAACCGTGGAAGATTTCTTGCGAATCGTCACAAGAGGGCGTTTCCGAAGTAGACTTTTTGGCAGTCCACGCATCCCTGAAACACCTCGGAGCTCCACGAGCTATGACAAAGCCCTCGAACGAATCCACTCCCAAGTCTCGCCGACGTCGGCGCTATGTCCCCGCGGTCGGGCCTCGCCTGGAGCGGCTGCTGATGGTGGTCTTCGGCCTCTTCGCCCTGCTGGCCATCAATGCGGTCTACCTGGTCGGTGTCTCGATTCTCGAGTGGTCCACCGGCGAGACCTACCAGAATTGGTTCTACATGAACATGTTCCTCGTGCACCTGGCGCTCGGGGTCGTGATCATCTTGCCGGTGATCGTCTTCGGTCTCGTCCACATGAAGAACGCCTACAACCGCCCCAATCGCCGGGCGGTTCGGGTGGGGTACGCCCTCTTCGCCACCGCTCTGGCCCTGCTCGCCAGCGGCGTGGTGCTCACCCGGCTCGAAGGGGTGATCGTGGTCAAGGACGAGACCATCCGCGCCGTGGCCTACTGGGTACACGTGATCACACCGCTGGTCGCCGCCTGGCTCTTCGTGTTGCACCGCCTGGCGGGCAAGAAGATTCGCTGGGAGATCGGGCGCCGGTGGGCGGTGGTGGCGCTCCTCTTCGGCGGCGTGATGGTGGTCTGGCAGGCGCAGGACCCGCGCCAGTGGAACGTGGAGGGGCCGGAATCGGCCCAGCAGTACTTCTTCCCGTCGCTGTCGCGCACCGCCACCGGCGATTTCATTCCCGAGCAGGTGCTCGACAACACCTCCTACTGCCAGGAGTGCCACGAGGACTCCCACAAGACCTGGGAAGCCAGCGTGCACCACTTCGCCTCGTTCAACAACGAGGCCTACCTGGCGTCGGTGAAGGAGACCCGGGAAGTCTCCATGTCTCGTTTCGGCTCGGTGCGGTCGGCCCGATTCTGCGCCGGTTGCCACGATCCGGTGGTCTTCTTCAGCGGCAAGTTCGACGACGAGGACTTCGACATGGAGAACGATCCCGCCGGCCAGGCGGGCATCACCTGCACCGCCTGCCACGCCATCACCAACATCAACTCGCCCCGTGGCAATGCCGACTACACCATCGAGGAGCCGGTGCATTACCCCTTTACCTTCAGCGAGAACGAGTCCCTGCAGTGGGTCAACCGGCAGCTGGTGAAGGCCAAACCCGAGTTCCACAAGAAGACCTTCCTCAAACCCCTGCACAAGACGCCGGACTTCTGCGGCTCGTGCCACAAGGTGCACCTGCCCGTGGAGCTCAACGAGTACAAATGGCTGCGCGGCCAGAACCACCTCGATCCGTACCACCTGAGCGGCGTGTCGGGCCACGGTGTGGCCAGCTTTTACTATCCGAAAGCGGCCGAGCAGAGCTGCAACGGCTGCCACATGCCTTTGCTCGCGTCCGACCAGTTCAGTGCCAGCGATTTCGACGACACCGGCACTACGAAGATCCACGACCACCAGTTCCCCAGCGCCAACACGGCGATTCCTCACCTCGAGGGCATGGCGGATTGGGTCAACCAGCGGCACCTGGCCTTCAACGTCGAAGAGCCGGTGATGCGGGTCGATCTCTTCGGTCTGCGGGAAGGTGGGCGCATCGACGGCGAGCTGACCGGCGCGATCCGGCCCGAGGTGCCGACCCTGGAGCCCGGTGCCGAATACCTGCTGGAAACGGTGGTGCGAACTCTGAAAATGGGGCACATCTTCACCCAGGGCACCAGTGACTCCAACCAGATCTGGCTCGATGTCCTGGTGACCGCTCCCGTCGCCGACGGGGGCGACCAGGTGGTCGGCCGCAGCGGCGGCATGGGTGAGCACCATCGGGTCGATCCCTGGTCGCATTTCGTCAACTCCTACGTGCTCGACCGCGAGGGAAGGCGGATCGACCGGCGCAATGCGCAGGACATCTTCGTCGCCCTCTACAACCACCAGATCCCACCGGGAGCGGCCGACACCATCCATTATCGACTGGCAGTGCCCGAGAACATCACCGGGCCGCTGACGGTCGACGTGCGACTCCAGTACCGCAAGTTCGACACCACCTACTACCACTACTTCAAAGACGATCCGAGCCTGGCCAATGACCTGCCGATCATGACCCTGGCCACCGATCGGGTGGTGTTTCCGGTGCGCGGGGGCCCGCCGGTCGTGGCCGAGCAGGTGCCGCCGCCGGAGCCCGAGTGGCAGCGCTGGAACGACTATGGCATCGGTCTGTTGCGCAAGGGAGGCAAGACCAAGGGTGAGCTGCGCCAGGCGGAGGAAGCCTTCTCGAAGGTCGAGGCCCTGGGCCGCTACGACGGCCCTCTCAACCTGGCCCGGGTCTACCTCGCCCAGGGCACCGTGCAGGACCGCGCCATCGCCGCGCTCGAACGCGCCGCTGCCTTCCGTGGCGAGGAAGCGGCGCCCGCCTGGTCGGTCGCCTGGTTCACCGGCCTGGTGAACAAACAGAACGGATTCCTCGACGAGGCCATCGCCAACTTCGAGAGCATCATCGCGCTCGATACCGAAGAGACGAGACGCCGGGGCTTCGACTTCAGCGAAGACCACAATCTGCTGGCAGAGCTCGGCCAGACCCTCTTCGAGCGCTCGAAACAGGAGCGTGGAGACCGCCGCAGAGCCAAGCGAGAAGAGTTTCTGCACCGCGCCGAGAAGGTATTCCAGCGCACTCTCGAGCTCGATCCCGAGCGGGCCGATGCCCACTACAACCTGAACCTGATCTACAAGCAGCTGGGCGACGAAGAGCGGGCGCAGACCCACTTCGAGCTCCACGGCAAGTACAAGGTCGACGACAACGCTCGCGACCGCGCCGTGGCCATTGCCCGCGCCGCCGACCCCGCCGCCAACCATGCCGCCGAGGCGATCGTGATCTACGATCTCCACCGGGAGGAAGCCTTCGAGCGCGACTCCGCGGAGCGTAGGGCCGCGGCCTTCGAGATCCAGCCCGACCCGAGCGCCTATGAGGGCGAGGTGAAGGAATGGCCTCGGGCGCTGCCCGAGACCCATCCCCTGCTCGACCGGGTGGCCAACCTCGGCTCCGATGTCGCGGCCGGCGGCGCGCCGTAGGAGCACCACTTCTCGGGCCTCGAGATCGACACCGAACTACCGAGGCTCACTTCGGGCGGGGATCATCCGGAAAGGTCTCCTCGTATTCCGTTACGGCCCGGGGGCCGCAGCGGTCGAGGCCGGCGAAGAAGGCGTGGCGGTCGTGGTTGCGGTAGTCGAGGCGCTCGACGCGAAACGGGGCCAGGCGCTCCTTGGCGCGGCGGCGATCCCGGACCTGCAGAAGGTACTCCAGGCAGTTGGCCACGCTGCCGGAGTCGGTCCAGTTGCTCTTGTAGACCACCAGGCCGCTGCGACCGAAGATCCAGGTCATGTTGGGCATTCCGCCGAAGAGCCGATGGCAGGCACCGTCGAGGGAGTCGAGGAAGATCGGGCGGTCGACGCCGAGCTCGTCGCGCAGGGCCTCGGCATGGGCGCGTTTCTGCTCCATGGAGGTGAGGTGGGGAAAATTCTCCCCGGGATGGGCCTCGTTGGTATAGAGGAAGATCGAGCCGATGCCCTCGGGTGCGAAACGCTCCGCGACCTGGTTCATGGATGGCGCCGCCATCCCGCAATACGGTCACGTGAAGCTGCCGAATTCCACCACGGTGTAGAGATTCTGCGACAGAATGCCGGGCAGCTCTGCGGTCTCTCCGTCGGCAACGGAAACCAGGGAAAAGCTCTCGGCCCTGGTGCCCACGGCCGGGCTGTCGTCGAAATTCATCCACGGTCCGAAGCTCTCGGAGCGAAAGTGCCGGTAGTTGTAGCGCTCGACCAGATCTTCGGTCATGGGTTCCTCCAGGGGTTGTTGCACCGCGAGGGTGTCCGCGGTAGGTTCCTTCGGACCGTTCGAGAGAGTACCAGGCCGGCTCATCCGCCCGACAGGAGTTGATAGAGGAGATCCCATGGCCGACGCGAAGAACGAAGCGATCCCTTCCCACGACGAGGCCGGCACCGAGGAGCTGGCCCCGGAGCTCTCGCCCGCCAACTACATCGAAAAAGTGAGCCTGGTGACCGGTGAGGTTCTGGACGAGGAAATCCTGCCCAAACAGCTCCTGGTCAGTCACCACCGGGACTACCACCTCGCCGATATCCAGGCCCGTCGCTTCATGAGCCAGCTGCTCCAGACCACCGGCGACGAAGAGACGGTGCGGGAGAAGATGAAGGAGATCCGGGAGCGAGGGTACCGGACTGCCGAGGCCATCGCCAAGATGCTGCGCAAGGCCGAGCCGGCCCAGGTCTCCAAGGCCCTCTTCGGCCTCAAGCGCAAGGAGTACTACTTCCGGTACAAGAAGTACCCCGCGTCCGACGAGCGGATCGAAGCCTACCTGCAGGTGCTCAAGGAACGGGCCGAGAAACAACATCGGCCAACTACATCGAAAAAGTGAGCCTGGTGACCGGTGAGGTTCTGGACGAGGAAATCCTGCCCAAACAGCTCCTGGTCAGTCACCACCGGGACTACCACCTCGCCGATATCCAGGCCCGTCGCTTCATGAGCCAGCTGCTCCAGACCACCGGCGACGAAGAGACGGTGCGGGAGAAGATGAAGGAGATCCGGGAGCGAGGGTACCGGACTGCCGAGGCCATCGCCAAGATGCTGCGCAAGGCCGAGCCGGCCCAGGTCTCCAAGGCCCTCTTCGGCCTCAAGCGCAAGGAGTACTACTTCCGGTACAAGAAGTACCCCGCGTCCGACGAGCGGATCGAAGCCTACCTGCAGGTGCTCAAGGAACGGGCCGAGAAACAACATCGGAAGGCGATCGAGAGCGGCCGCGGCCTGCGAGTGCTGCTCACCGGCGGCACCGGTTTCGTGGGCCAGGAGATCCTCTGGCAGGCCGCCCGGGACGAATCCATCGAGGAGATGGTGGTCCTGATCCGGCCGAAGACGATCCGGGATCGCAAGACGGGGGAAGTGCTCGAGGTGCTCTCTCCGCAGACACGTGGAGAAGAGCTACTGCGCCGCCTGTGGCTCGAAGGCACGGACGCGGCCGCCAAGTTCCGGTTCGTCGCCGGTGACGTGGAGGCTCCCAATCTGGGGGTCGACGCGAAGGAGAAGGAGCACCTCGCCAAGACCCTGACCCACGTGATCCACTGCGCGGCGTCGGTGGCCTTCGACGACCCCTACGAGAAGTCCTTCCGCGCCAATGTCACCGGCACTCTCAACGCCCTGGAGTTCTCCGAGTCTCTCCAGGAAGCCGAGGGCAGCCCCTTCGTCCACCACATCTCTATCGAGACGTCGTATATCCATGGACGCCAGGTGCAGCACGTGGCGCGGGAGGACGAGGTGGTGTTTCCGCGCAACTTCTACAACAACTACTACGAGCTCACCAAGGCCATGGCCTCGATCGAATCGGAGCGTTTCATGCTGAGCCGGGGCCTGCGAGTGGTGCAGCTTTGCCCGGCCATCGTGATCGGGGAGGCCGCCACGGGCAACAACCGAGGCGACACCAAGGTGGTCAACGCGCCGGTCAACGTCTTCGGTCGGGCCCACGAGGCCATGAGCCACTCCTCGGGAAAGCTCTTCGAGCGCTCCAAGACGTCGATGCTGGCCAAGATGGCCTGTGTGTTTCCCGGCGACCCTTCGGCCCGCATCAACCTCATTCCCGTGGACTGGGTGAGCCAGGGCATCCTGGCGGCGGTGCGGCACCCGCGGGCGGTCGGGGAGAGGGTCCATCTCGCCACCGACAATCACATCACCTCCGAGGAGATGATCCGGATCGTCGAAGAGGAGATCGGGGTCAAGATCCGCCTCGCGGAGCCCACGGTGCACCGCAATCTCACGATGCCGGTGATGAAACGAGTCCTGGGCAGCTTCCACCAGGAACGCCTGGGCAAGGCACTCGAGAAGCTGGGCACGATCTTCGGCGGTTACAGCGAGTGGGGGCAACCCATCCACCAGGTGGGCAATGACGTAGAGGTTCTGGGAATGCCCTCCCGCCGGCCGGAGACCCACAGCGCCTTCCGCATGCTCTGCCGCCACAACCGTTGGGTCCAGGAGTTCGGCAAGATCCGGGACGCCGACGAGATCTCCCGGCGCGAAAAGGTGTGGCAGGAGCTGGTCGAGACGATCGGTGCGGAGAGTGGGCTACCGGTAGGGGCGATTCCGGCGGCCGAGTTCCGGCGCCGCCTCGCCGAGCACCTGGACGAGGACTCGTTCACGAAGAAATAGACCCAGCTCGATCGAGAACGGGCGCGGCTCCCGTGGTCTCTCGTCGTCCGCGGCTCATATTTCTTTTGGAACGGGCTCGGATCGAGTGATAGCCTTCTGGCCATAGGGGGAAGAGTCGATGGGGATTGTCCGGATCAATATGTGGTCGGGCCCGAGAAACGTGTCCACGGCGCTGATGTACTCGTTTGCCCAACGTGCGGACACGCGAGTGGTCGACGAGCCGCTGTATGCCTACTATCTGCAGGCCTCGGGGGCTCGTCATCCCGGGCGCGACGATGTGCTGGCAGCCCTGGACACCGACGGTGAGAGAGTTGTACGAGAGGTGATTCTCGGGCCCTCGGATCGCCCGGTCCTTTTCCTGAAACAGATGGCCCATCATCTGCCGGGCCTGGACCCTTCCTTCCTTCGTCAGACCCGAAACGTCCTTCTGATCCGTGAGCCGGCGGAGATGCTCTTGTCCCTGCGGCGGCAGATTCCGGAGCCCGTGCTCCGGGATACCGGTCTCGGAGCCCAACGCGAGCTGATCCGGACCCTGCGCTCCCTGGGGCAGGATCCGCCCGTTCTCGAGTCGCGGCAGCTCTTGCTGGACCCTCCGGGCGTCCTCGCCCAGCTCTGCGACCGTCTGGAGATTCCCTTCGACGAGGCGATGTTGAGCTGGCCGGCCGGCCCACGGCCCGAAGACGGAGTCTGGGCCCCGCACTGGTACACCTCGGTCCACCGCTCCACGGGTTTCCAGCCCTGGGTAGCGAAGGACGAGCCGTTTCCGCGAGAGCTGGAAGAGTTGCTGGCGAAATGCCGCGAGTGTTACCGCGAGCTGGCGAGCAACGTGCTCCTGGCCGGTGCTGCCGCGTCCGATGGCTAGCCGCTCCGTCCGCGAACCCGAAACCCAACGAAGTCACTGGAAAGGCCATGTTGAGAGAATACGAGCCCCACGAGCTTCCCGATCCGCGAAATGCCTCCATTCTGGTCCACGTCGGCGGGGCTCTGGTGCCCCGAGGAGAGGCCAAGGTTTCGGTTTTCGACAGCTCGGTGCAGGGAGGCGATGCGGTCTGGGAAGGTCTGCGAATCTACTCGGGAAAGATCTTCCAGCTGGACGCCCATCTCGATCGCCTGTTCGCCTCTGCACACGCCCTCGCCTTCCGAGGGGTGCCCAGTCGGGACGAGGTGAAAGAGGCGATTTTCGCGACGCTGCGGGCCAACGACATGCGCGACGGGGCCCATATCCGCCTGACCCTGACCCGGGGGCCCAAGGTCACTTCCGGCATGAGCCCGGGGTTCAACCTCCAGGGAACGTGTTTGATCGTCCTCGCCGAGTGGAAGGCGCCCGTCTACGATGCCGATGGAATTCGCCTGATCACCGCTTCGGTGCGGCGCAACTCTCCGCAGACACTGGATTCGAAGATTCACCACAACAACCTCCTGAACAACATCCTCGCGAAGATCGAAGCCAATGTAGCCGGAGTCGACGACGCGGTGATGCTGGACCTCCACGGATACGTCTCCGAGACCAATGCCACCAACCTCTTCCGGGTGAAGGGAGAGGTGCTGGCGACACCCCACCCGGACAGCTGCCTGCCGGGGATCACCCGAGGTGTCGTGCTCGATCTCGCCGAGGAGGCGGGTCTGCGGCCGGAAGAGCGAAATCTCTCGCTCACCGAGCTCTACACGGCCGACGAGGTCTTTACCACCGGAACCATGGGAGAGCTGTCTCCGGTGCTGGAGATCGACGGCCGCCGGATCGGTGGAGGTGGTGTGGGCTCGAAGACTCGCAGGCTGCAGGAGCTCTACACCCACCGAGCGAGGGAACAGGGTGAATCGATTCCCTTCTGAACGTTCGGTTGCTTCCGGCACGGCAGTGTGGAGGGCTGTGTCAGGTCTGTAATGGGCAACGTAAGATCCAAGTTGTTTAATGCTCTCGCGGCAGCAAGTGCCGCTTGTTCCGATAAAAAGGCAAAGTTTGATTGATTGAATTTGCGTTCTTTCTGGCGACTCGCGAAGGTCGCCCAGAGAGAATGTTTCTAGGGATTCCTCTGTTCATCGCAGCAGATCTGTATAGGAGTAACTGTGAAGATTGATGAATTCGCTCTCACCTTGAAGTCCAAGTCGAACGAAAGTTCTTTGTATCGAGGCCTCCGTAAGCTCGGCGCAAGCCATGACGAGGTCAGGCTCTTGATCAGCAAGACCGCTGACTGGAATCCCTGGCCTGCGCCGAAGTTTGCGGCTACCAGCTGTTAGAGGGAAAAAGCAAAGGTTTATATTAGATCATTGGTTCTTTTCTTGTCGCATTGTGGCATGGGCGAGGTTGCTCTCGGGAGCGCCTCGCTTTTTTCTTTTGCTCTGGTTCTGTTTCGTCTCTCGGTGGTGGGGTTTTCTTCTTGCTGTAATAGCTCGTGTAACGTTTGTGGTGTTTAATTGCGATCATTGAGAAGTGATTGATGGCGCCAACAATCGATCGATCCCCGGTTTGATGTCAGGAGTCTTTTTTTGTTCAGTTCTTGGTCGAGAATAAATGTTGATATTCGGTTGAGAGCTGGGAATTTCCCCGAGTTACATCTGGATAGGAGAAGAAAATGAAGATACATGATTTTTCCCTCGTGCTGAGCCTCGAGATCAACCGCTGTGATCTGATGGAAGGACTGCAGAAGCTTCGTGGGAGCCAGGAACAGGTCGCGAGCCTGATCGCCAAGACGGCGGATTGGAACCCGTGGCCGGCACCGAAGCTCGCCGCCACTGCTCCCTCTCCCGCCTGAGCCCCCCACCTTCCGAGCGCCCGGCTTCACCGGCCGGGCGAGCTCTCAGACGGAGCAGCGAGACCGCTGCTCCGTTTCGGGTTCGGGCGATCTGCGGGTTCGGGCGAGCTGCGGATTGGTGGGGCGCACCGGCCCGTGTCGGCTCCACCGGTAGCTCCGAAAGTGGGGGATCGGACCCGGCCGGGTCGGCGCGATAGAGTAGGAGAGCTTCGCCTGCTCGGCCGCGGTTTGGGGATGGGCGAGGTATAGTGGCCTTCGACAAGACCACTAGCGACGTTGAGCCGAATCCTTTGATGTCCTCTGAACCGATCCTGCAGCAGCGCAAACGATGGGACCTGCCGAGCTCCTTCGGTGCTCTCCTGTCGTTCGCCACCCTGTTGATCCTGCTCGCCCTGGCCTCGGCCTATATTCAGCAGCCGGACGAAGGTTTCATCCTCGATTCCGAGACCGGAGAGGTGATCTTCGTCAACGAGCCCTGCGATCCCGCCGAGGACGGTCCGTCCTGCCTGGCGAAAGGGGACCTGGTGCTGGAAGTGGCGGGGGTCACCTTCGAGAGTTATCGCGGCGATCGAACCCTTCCTTTCTACGAGCCGTTCAAGGACCAGGAGGAAGTCGAGATCGTCTTCCTCCGCAATGGCGTGGAGCACACCATCCTGCTCCAGGCGGCCGCCTCCTCGCGCTCCTTCTTCTCCAAGTTGGCGGCGATCTTCTTCCCCTTCTTGTTCTGGGGCATGGGTACGATCGCGGTCATCTTCCTGCGGCCCCGGGACGAACGCTGGCTGCTCTTGATCCTGCTGCAGTTCGACACCGCCCTGTGGGTGTCTTCCGGCTTCGTGGGTTATACCCAGGTCGCATTTTCCGCGGTGTTGTTCGACATCGTGATCTGGCTCTTCCTGCCGCTGAGCATCCATCTGCATCTGATCCTGCCGGACGCACCGTTTCGCCGGCTGCATCGCTGGATCTTGCCACCTCTCTATGCTTCGGCGGTTCTGCTGATGATCCTGGACCAGCTGGGATGGGTGGCGAGGAGCGGCAAGCTGATCTCCACCCTGCTGGCGATGCTGGTCTCTCTGGGGCTCCTGGGTCTTCGCCGGTGGGCTCCGGGAGAGATCTCCGAGGGAACCCGGATCGCCAACCAGGTGATGTTCTTCGGCGTCACGATCGGGTTGGGCCCGGTGATCATCCTGACCCTCTTCTACCTGATCGATCTCTCCGCGGCCCTCTCCTCCTCGTTCATGACCCTGGTGGTCACGGTGTTCCTGCTGGCCAGTCCGATCTGGCCCCTGACCTACATCTACGCCATCTACCGCCATGATCTGGGTACCTTCGAGTTCCGGGCCAACCGTCTGCTGGGGACGTACGGGTTCTTCGCCCTCTACATCACCTCGTACATCATCGTCTACTCGTTCTTCTTGAGATTCTGGCTGGCCTGGGAGGTCGAAGAGTACTTCTACGGCCTCTGCCTCTCGATGGTCTTCGTCACCCTCACGCCGGTCCTGCTCAGCCGGTTCCAGAAACTGGTGGATCGCCATGTCTTCGGGATCAAGTACCGGCCGAACCAGGTGGTGAGCCTCTTTGCCGAGCGGATCCCCACCTCCTTCAATCTCGAGGTGTTGCAAGGAGTGATCGTCGACGAGATCTTGCCCACCCTCCAGGTGCGGCAGTCGGCTCTCTACGAGCTCGACGACGGGGAGGTGCGTGCGATCTACGAACAGGGAGTCCCGAGAGAGGGCCAGGAGGTGCAGAGCTCCGAGGTGCGAGCCCTGCTCGAGCACGCCGGGGCCTACATCAGCTATCCGGCGAAGAGAAACCATCGCTTCTCGTGGGTGCGGCTGGTGATTCCCCTGGCCATCCAGGACGAAATCATCGGCGCCTGGCTGCTGGGGCGCAGGGATCCCGACGACTACTACCCGCGGAGTGATGTCGCCCTGCTGACCAATCTCGCCAATCAGATCGCCCCGGTGATCGAGAATGTTCGCCTGGTCGAGAAGGCGCAGGAAGAAGTGGCAGAGAACAAGAAGCTGCAGCAGCAGCTGTTGCACTCCCAGAAGATGGAGGCGATCGGTCGGCTATCGGCCGGAGTGGCCCACGACTTCAACAACATTCTCTCGGTCATCATCGGCTACAGCAATCTGGTGATGATCCAGTACCGTGAGGACACCCAGCTGATCCAGGCGATCAGCAGCATCAAGGAAGCGGGGGAGAGGGCGTCGACCCTCACCCGGCAGCTCCTCGCCTTCAGTCGCAAGCAGGTCATGGAGGTGCGGGTTTCGAACCTGAACGCAATCGTGACCGACCTGGAAAAGATGCTCCGGCGCCTGACGGGAGAAGACATCGAGCTGACGACCGAGCTCGGCGTCGACCTGCCGAACGTGCGGATCGATCCCGGGCAGATGGGCCAGGTGTTGATCAATCTGGTGGTCAATGCCCGCGATGCCATGCCCGAGGGAGGCAGGATCCGGATCGTCACGAAGAACGTGTGGCGGGACGGTGACGAGCCGGAGCACGACGAGGCGCCCCCCGGACAATATGCCGTGCTGGTGGTGGAAGACTCGGGAACCGGTATCGAGGCCGATCTGCAAGGGCGGATCTTCGAGCCCTATTTCACGACCAAGGGACACGGCAAGGGAACGGGGTTGGGATTGTCGATGGCCTACGGCATCATCAATCAGAGCCGAGGTTTCATCTTCGTCGATAGCGCCGTCGGCGCCGGAACCTCGTTCTGCATCTATCTCCCGGCGGTGCAGGCGGACGAGGCACAGACCCCGAGCGAGGAACGCAAGAGCCTCAAGACCTCCGGCGGTACGGAGACCATCCTCCTGGTGGAGGACGAGCAGAGTGTCCGTGCCGTCACCCGGGAAATTCTGCGATCGAGCGGTTACGAAGTGATTTCGGCGCGCAACGGCCTCGAGGCCCTGGAGAAGATCGACGAGCATCCGCGGCCGATCGATCTCCTGTTGACCGATGTGGTCATGCCCAAGATGAAAGGGCCCGAGCTGGCCCAGAGCGTGCTCGATCGTTTTCCGGGCATCAAGATCATCTACATGTCGGGCTATAACGAGGAGTCGATTCTCGGTCGCCGGATCGGGGAAGACGGCTCCATTCTGATCCAGAAGCCTTTCACGCCGCAGGATCTCAGCCGCCGGGTGCGGGAAGTGCTCGATGGGCGCGCGGTCTCCGAGCCGGCGACGCTCTCGTCCGAGCCCGCCGAGCTGCCGCCGACCGGTTCCAGGTAGAGCTTCGGCGGCCATGGGGGGTTTTTGCTCCCGAGAAACATGGCCTATCCTCTCGGCAAAACTGCCGGCCTTTTGCGAAAAGTCGAGCGAGTGTCTCGGGGTTCGGAAAGAGTTTCGAACGATTGGAATCTTTTTATAGTAATTTTTCGATTTCATCAAGAAGGCTCGTGGAAATACTTGAGCATTTTATGTTTGCCCTGTAATTCTTGCTTTTCTCGTGTTAATATTCGATTAGTCGGTGATTTTCGTGTAGCAAGGTTCCGCCGTGTGATCGAGCTCCGGTGGACGCAGGAGAGCCTATCCGTGCCGAAGATGCTACATCGAAACGGTTGGGAGCCGGAGCTTAGAACGAGTTTCAGGCTCCCTCGGGATGGTTATCATGTGCAATTTGTTCTCGGAGACATCTGGCCGCTTGGCGCTCGAACGGAGCGCGGAGGCCGAGGCTCCGGGACGCGGAGCCGGTAGATACCAGGCCTTTCTCTCCAGCTTCCCGGAACAACTGGCTCCCGAGGTCACTCTACGTGCGGTCACATACAGATCGCCTCGGACCCCGACCTCGGCCCGAGCCGACCTCGAGCGGGCTTCGATCGTGTCCGGAGCCAGGCCACGACCGGGTCGATCCAGGCTTGCGCGGCGAATCTACGGAAGTCTAGGAATGCGCCCGAGGCCCCCTCCCGAAGCGGTGACAATCGATCAGTTTTTTACTGATTTGGTGCTGACTCGATAGGTATTCGCTGTGACCTATAAGGTTTTTGATTTTTTTTGACGGCTCGAACGTTGGGATAGCCGAGAGTCACGAGAAACAAGAAGTTCATTTTTGGAGAGCTGACAATGAAGATCGCTGATTTTTCGATGAATCTTCTGGTTGAAGACGATCAATCCGGAATGCAATCTCTCGCTCGCCTCGCCGGCGCCTCACTGGACCAGCTGACGGCAAAGGGCCTGCCCGATTTCATGGGCTGGGTGCCCTGGCCGGCATCGGAGAGCGCACCAGCCTAGTGTAAGTGCGGCCAACCGAGGGTGCCTTGGATTCGAGGCTCTCTCGTGTCCTGTCCAGGCGCTCCGACACAGGAAGATTTTGATCTTTCGAGGAGGAGCAATGCCGACAGGGCACAAGAGGGCCCGAGACAAGGCGCCAGATTTGTAACGCACTACACGAGTCTCGAGGTACCACGGACGAGCCGGGCTTCCGGCTCGTCATCCTTCCCTCCTCCCGAGGCCCTGTGGGCTCCGCGACAGCGTCGAGCCGTTTCCCAGCAGGCGGTGACGCCAGGGTCCCGGGAGAGAGGCTCTCTTTTTCTTTGTCCATTCATTCCTCCCCCTCGTTCCCGAGAGCATCGGTGTCCGGCCGGATGTGTTAGTTTCGCGCCCTCCCGAGGATGAACCTCGGGCCGCCTCTCCTCGTGAGCGGCGAGCCCCAATCTTGGAGACGCGAACATGCAGGCGGAACGCCCGTCAGAGCTCCTTCATCAGCTGGCCCGGATCGCTCGGACCGCCGGCCAGGCCATTCTCGACGTCTACGGCCGAGGTGAGGCCGAGGTGCAATACAAGGGAGATCACTCCCCGCTGACCGAGGCCGACCTGGCCAGCCACCGGGTGATCGTAGAGGGTTTGCGACAGCTCGACCCGGAGACCCCCGTTCTTTCCGAAGAGGGGCGCGACCAGCCCTATGCAGAGCGCAAGGATCGACGTCGTTTCTATCTCGTGGATCCGCTCGACGGCACCAAGGAATTCATCAAGCGCAACGGTGAGTTCACCGTCAACATCGCCCTGGTCGAAGAGGGAAGCCCGCGATTGGGAGTGGTCCACGCCCCCGTGATCGGACGCACCTATCTCGGCGAGGTCGGGGCCGGGGCCTGGGCCGTGGACTCCGGAGCCATGCGAACGATCGACGCTTCGGGCTCCGGCCAGGGCTCCTTGAAGATCGTGGCCAGCCGCAGCCATGCGGGGGCCGACCTCCAGGCGTTTCTCGCCGAGCTGCCCGGGCACGAGCTGGTCAGCATGGGCAGCTCTCTCAAGCTTTGTCTGGTGGCGGCCGGCGATGCCGATCTCTATCCCCGTCTCGGACCGACGATGGAGTGGGACACCGGAGCCGCTCACGCGGTCGTTCGGGCCGCGGGGGGCGATGTCGTCGACCTCGCGGGCGAGTCTCTACGCTACAACAAGGAAGACTTGTTGAATCCTCACTTCATCGTGACCGGTCGTCGAGAGGTGCCCTGGCGCGAGACCTTGCGGAAGGCCGGGCTCGGGAGCTGAGGGCTCGGCTCGCCAGGAATGAGGAAGCTCAGGCCCCCAGCACGCGGCGATAGAGAGCGAGAGTCTCTTCGGCCATGGTGCCTTCGTGGAACCGTTCACGGGCGGCTCGGGCGCCGGCCCGGGCCAGCCGCAGACGCTCTGCCGGCTCGGCCGTGAGAGAGGCCAACCCACGCGCCAGGGCCGCGGCCGACTCGGGCTCCACCAGGATGCCGCCGCCGGTCTCCTCGACCCATTCGGGGAAGGCGCCGTGGGCGGGCTGGACCACCGGGACACCGGTCATCAGCGCTTCGAGCACGGGCAGGCCTTTGGGCTCGCGGTAGACGGTGGGCATGGAGAAGAGATCGAGGCTCTTCAGGAACTCCCGCTTGCCCTCGAGATCGACCTCTCCGACGAAATCGATCCGGTCTTCCAATCCCCAACGCTCGACCTTCTGCCTCTGCTCCTCGTAGAACGCCCGATCCTTCTCGCCGAGATACCCGGCGATCCGCAGCTTCGAGGTCTGGTCGCCTCCCTGGACCAGGAGATGGAAGGCATCGAGCAGCAGGTGCACTCCCTTCTCGGGACAGAAGCGGGCCAGATAACCGATGGTCACGGGAGCATCTTTCGCGGGAAGCGGATCTTCGAGCGGTCGCAAGTCGAAGCTCGCCGGATTCACCCCGAGGCGGACCAGGTGGATTCTGTCGCGCGGCACCGAGAACCGCTCCGCCATCAGCTCGGAGTAGTAGTGGCACGGAGAGGTGTAGGCGTCGACCTCTCCGGTGCGCTCGGCGAGGGCTTCCAGGACCCGGCTGAAATAGGGCTCCTGGAGGTCGTCGAAGAAGAGATCTTCTCCCTGGAGCGAGCAGACGACCGGCACCTTCAGCTCTTCCCTGAGGCGATGGGCAAATCCGATGAAGAGCGTGTGGGAGAGGTGCACGATGTCGGGATGGATCATCTCGTCCAGCCAGGAGACCAGCTTGTCGAGCTCTTTGGCCTGATGCCCGCTCTCTCCCTCGATCATCGACAAGGTCAGGGCGCCCAGGTCGGCGGCATCGGTAGAGCCGCTGAAGCGCGAAACCCAGCCGAGCAGGCGTTGGTTGTCGAGCAGGCGATCGAAGAGCTTCGGGGTGTGGCGGAAGAGGGCCAGCTTCTGCTGCAGGTAGACGTTGATGGCGCCGAAGAACACACGATCGACGGAGACGTTCTCCTCGTCGGTGCGCGACGGAGTGTAGGTCGGCAGCAGGGAGACCTCGTGGCCACGCTGCATCAGGGCGGTCGCCAGGGTGTTGTCGTGCAGGCAGGTACCGCAGTACATGCCCGCGGCGCCGGCGGTGATATAGGCGATCTTCATACGTGTTGCGTTCTCATCGGGATGCCTTCACCGAGCCCGGGTCGGTGGTGCCGAAGAAAGAATCGAGAGCCTCGGGCCTCGGTGGCCGGGTCAGCAACGACACCACGACCAGGCTCACGGCCGAGCCGAGAAAGATCACCGACACCGGCAGAGCCCCGGTGCCTCCCACCGAGTACCCTGGAGTCTGCCAGCCGTCGAGAAAGAAGTAGAGCCAGAGCCCCACCACGGTGGCCAGGGACGCGAACACCCCCGCCTTGGTGCTGCGGCGCCAGAACACCGCGGCCAACACCACCGGGAAGAGCGAGGCGAAACCGGTGAACGACCACACCGCGAGCGAGAAGATGCTCGGCTGGGCGATGAGGGAGAGGAGGTAGGTCACCAACAGGATGCCGGCGACGAAGAACCGGCCGGCGCGGACCTGGGCCGCCTCGCTCATCTGGTCGTGGTGGCCGTAGTGGCGCACGATGTCCTGGGTGAACATGGTGCCGAGGGCCAGCACCTGGGAGTCGAGCGACGACATCACCGCCGCGAAGACCCCCGCTCCGAGGAATCCTGCGAGGATTTCGGGTGCGTGATGGTGGATCAGCCGGATCAACACCCCGTTGGCTGCCGGGCCCTGGAGGTCCGGGAAGTCCAGGTGGCCGAACACCCCGAGGGTCACGCTCGGAATCCACACGATCGCCATGCACAGGGGGTAGGCCTTCACCGTGAGCTTGAAGCTGTCGAGCCGGCTGGCCGAGAGCCAGTGCATGAAGAGGTGCGGGAACATGCCCGCGGAGAGAGGGATCAGCAGGTAGGTCAAGAGCTTGAGGGGCGGGATCTTCTCGCCGCGATAGAGAAGGTCGGGGCGCTGCTCCTGGATCTGGGCGAAGGCCTCGCGCACACCGCCCAGCTGGTGGGAGATGTAGAAGAAGGTCACCGCGCCGAGAACCATGAAGACCAGGGTCTGGAAGGTATTGGCCCAGGCCGTGCCGCGCATGCCGCCGAAGGTGACATAGGTCATCACCACTCCGGCGATCAGCAGGCCGCCGACCCAGCTCGGCACCTGGCCGCCGCTGATCTGGGTCAGGGTCAGGCCGCCGCCCATGACGCCGATCAGGAGGTAGGGAACCACCAGGAGCACCAGGATCACGAAGAGGGTGAGGCCGAGAGGATCGGAATCCCAGCGGGCGCGCACCAGCTGGGCCTGGGTGAGGAACCCGTGCCGCTTTCCGAGAGCCCAGACCCGGGTGCCCACGAGCAGGAACACCAGCGGAATGACGATCGCCGAGGCCGATGCCATCAGGGCGAAGACCCCGACCCCGACCCGGTACGCCTCGCCCGAGGCTCCGAGCAGGGAGAAGGCCGTCATGTTGGTGCCGAACAGCGACATCAACAGCACGAAGGGGCCGATCGTCCGGGTGGCGACGAAATAGTCCTCGCCGGTGCCGCGGAAGGCCCGGTGGCTGAAGATGCCGATGCCGAGAACCGTCGCCAGGTAGAGGGCCAGGATCACCAGGGTCATGAGCGGTCCTTCGCTGGCGAATCCGCGCTGTCGGGGTCGAGCTCGTCCGGCCAGGCCCAGCGCACCGCCGCGGCGAGGGTTGCGGCGGCGACCAGGCAGTAGAGCACGTGGTAGGCGAGGCTCACGGGCAGGAGCCCGAGCCAGAGGGTGCCGTCGTTCTGCAGCCAGAGATCGTTGTGCAGGGCGATGAGCAGCAGGAAGACGAAGACGAAGGGTGCCGAGAGAGGGCTCTTGCTCATGCCTCCAGGGCTCCCGGGGCCGTCACCTCGGTCTCCTCGAGGTTGGTGGCGGTCGGGGCCGCGGACGGCTGATCCGCGGCGAGCATCGCTCGCAGGTCGCGGAAGAGAGCGTCGAAGTCCTGGCCGAAGACGTCTCCCTGCAGGATGAGGATCACCGAGAGCCGGTGCTCGGGATGCTGCTTCAAGAAGCGGGCGAAGCTGAAACCCGGGGTGTAGAAGGCGTACACCAGCTGGCGAAAGGCGTCCAGACCATCGCGAAAGGACGGGCCGTAGGCACCGAGGCGTGCGGCCGAGAGGTCGCCGTCGGCCAGGGCCGCGGTCAGGGTGTCGGCGACCAGCTCGCCGGAGCGCAGGGCGAGCACCACCCCGGAGGAGTACATCGGATCGAGGAAGCCGCAGGCGTCTCCGGCCAGCATCCAGCCGTCGCCCGCCACTTCCTTGGTGACGTAGGAGAAGTCGTTGAGCACCCGGATCTCCTCGACCTGGCGAGCCTTCTCCAGCCGTGGGACCAGGCCCGCACAGCGGCTCCGCTCTTCGTCGAACACCTGCTGGGGATGGCCCGGACGGCCGGAGATCAGGTGGTCGATGGGGCCCACCACGCCGACACTGACCTTGTCGTTCGGCAGCGGGATGTACCAGAACCAGCCCTTCTGCTCCGCGGTGTGGAGGATCAGGGTCGCTCCCTCGTCGATCCCCTCGCCGCGTGCACCGCCTTCGAAGTGGGTGAACATCGCCGCCATGCGCAGGCACGGATCGGGGACCCGTAGGCCGAGCTTGCGAGCGAGCATCGCCCGCTGCCCCGAAGCGTCGACCACCACCCGGCAGCCGAGGTCGCGCGGGCTGTCGTCTTCGGCGAGCTGCGCTCGGACCCCGACTGCGCGGTCGCCGTCGAACAACACTTCCTTGACCTGGGCTCCTTCGCGAACGTCGACCCCGCGTTTGCGGCTGTTCTCGAGCAGCAGCTGATCGAACTCGCTGCGCAGCACCTGCCAGGTCTGAGAGCGCTCGGAGGGGTCGATCTCGTGGAAATAGAACGGAGCGCTGGCCCGGCCCTTGTCGGAGTAGAACTGGACGCTGTATTTCTTGGGGAAGTGGCTCTGGCGAAGCTCGTCCAGCACTCCGAGGCGTTGCAGCACCTCGTAGCTGCCGGGAATCAGGGATTCGCCGACCTTGAAGCGTGGGAAGACCTCGCGCTCGAGCTGCAGCACCTCGTGGCCCTGGTCGGCCACCAGGGTGGCCACGGTCGAGCCCGCGGGGCCGCCGCCGATCACGATCACGTCGTAGTGCGAGTCCATGTTGGCCCCCTCCTCGTCGGGATCAGGTGTAGCGAGTGTTGCGGTACTTGGGATCGTAGAACTCGGGCAACAGGCTGTCGACCTGGAGCAGGCCGGCCCGGGTGAGCTTCACCTGCTGGCTCCCCTCGGGACCCAGCTCCAGCATCCGGCGGTCCCGGAGGGTGTGGAAGGCCTCGCGGTAGGTCTCGAGCGGGTCGACGCCGAATTTCTCGCGGAAGTAGCCGAGGTCGAGCTCACCGAGCTTCATCTGCAGGATCAGCTCCCGGGTGAGCCGTTCGTCGCGACTGTTCACATAGGCTCGGTGCAAGGGAAGCCGGCCGGCTTCGACCTGCTCGAGGTAGTCGTTCCAGCTCGCGGTGTTCTGGGCGTGGATCCCCTGGAAGTGGCCGAAGGAGGCCACGCCGGTACCCAGGAGGTCGGCTCCGTGCCACAGGGAGTCGCGGTAGGCGAAACGGCTCTTGCCCTCTTTGCCCGGGCGCGGCTTGACCATGGTGTAGGCGCTCGAGATCTGGTAGCCGGCGCCCTGCAGCTCTTCGATGACGTGTTGATTCCAGGCGCGTTTGGTTTCCCAGTCGGCTACCGGCGATTCTCCACCGTCGAGGATGTCCTTGGAGTAGACGGTGTTGTAGGGCAGCTCCATCTGGTAGATGGTGACGCTGTCGGGATCGAGGTCGATGGTGCGCTGCACGGTGTTGCGCCAGGTGTCCCAGGTCTCTCCGACCATGCCGGCGATCAGGTCGATATTCAGCTGGTCGAAGGCCTGGGCGCGAATCCAGGGCAAACAGCGGTCGATCTCCTTGGTGACGTGGGCGCGTCCGTTGTCGCGCAGGATCTGATCGTCGAAGTTCTCGACGCCGAGGCTCAGCCGGGTGACGCCGATCTCGCGGTAGGCGGCGACCTTGGACTCGGTGAGGGTGCCCGGCTCACACTCGAACGTGACCTCTTCTACCTGGTCCCAGGGCATCGCGGTCTTGATCCGGTCGAGTAGCTGATGAAGGTGTTTTACCGCGATGTAGGACGGGGTTCCGCCGCCGAAGTAGACGAAGCGTAGGGGCCGCGAGGCGATCGCCTCCTGGCGGGCGTAGAGGTCGACCTCCCGGGCCAGGGCGTCGAGGTAGCTCTGGATCTGCTCCGCGTTCTTGTCGACATAGACCCGGAAGTAGCAGAACTTGCAACGCTTGCGGCAGAACGGAATGTGCAGGTAGAGGCCGAGGGGGCTGTCGACCTGGGCCGGTGCCGCGAGGGCCTGGCGGTAGTCGTCGAGCCCTTCCTCACCCCACACCGAGAAGGGAGGGTAGTTGGAGACGAAGACACTCCCCACCTCGGTCGAGCCGGCGGAGACGATCGGGCCGGAGGACGTAGCAGCAGCGTCGGTGGTCGTCGGATCTGTGGTGGTCATCTCTGGGTCTCCGGTTGGCGGTTGGGGCGGCGCGAGAAAGTCTTCACGGCTCGGAAGGAGCACCGAAGGCATAGAGCTGGCCGCCTTCGGTGCCGATCACCAGGTGGCCGTCGGCGATGCTGGGGGAGGCGGCAAAGGCGTCTCCGGTTTCGAACTGCCAGGTCACCTCGCCATCGGCCAGGCGCAGGGCCAGGAGCCGGCCCGCCTTGTCGGCGACGAAGACCCGGTCGTCGACGATGACGGGGGAGGCGTCGAATCGGGCCTTGCCGGGCAGGGTCCAGGCGACCTTGCCGGTGCCCGGATCGAGCGCGTGCACCGTCTTGTCGCGCCCGCCGATCACCAGGCGATCGCCGCGCACGGCGGCGGAGGAGTAGTAGGGAAACTCCCGCTCGGGATTGCGGTATCGCCACAGGGTCTCGCCGCTCTCGAGGTCGATGGCCAGAACCTCCGCCTCGAAGGTGCCGAGGTAGGCCCGGCCGTCGGCGATGGCGGGGCTTGCGGCGACGTACCCACCGAGCTCGAGGGTGCGCAACACCTCGCCCCCGGCGGTGTCGAGCAGCCGCAGGTAGCCGTCGCAGCCGCTGGAGGTGGCCCGGCCGGAGGTCACGCCGGGCGTGCCGTGTACGTAACCCTCGGTCTCCTGCTTCCAGCGCAGCTCGCCGGAGCCGGGGTCGATGCAGTAGATGTAGTTGTCGTAGGCGCCGAAGAGGATGCAGGAGTCGCTCCGGTTGGCGGAGCCGGAGATCGGCGCTTCGGCCTCGAAGGTGAACACGACTCTGCCGCTCTCGGTGTCGAGCGCGCGGAAGATCCCGCCCTCGTCGCCGAAGTAGACCTTGCCGTCGTGGAGCAGGGGAGAGGACTTGATCTCGTCCTCCGAGGTGAGGCTCCAGACCTCCTCGCCGGTGGCGAGGTCGATGGCGTGGAAGCTGCCGCCGAGGCCACCGACATACACCTTGCCGTCTGCGATCGCCGCGGTCGACTCGATGCCCTCGGCGACCTCGAAGACCCACACCGGCTCGAGCTCGGCGGCCAGCGTGCCGGAGGCCACCCCCGTCTGCTGGGGGCCACCTCGGAACTGGGGCCAGCTGTCGGCCGTGGCAGGGCTCGTGAGCCCGAAGCCGAACGAACCGGCGAGGCAGAGGATGGTGAGGCGTGCGAGCCGGTACCTTGTCACGGGCATCTCCTCCATTCGATTCTCGGGGCGGCCACGGTTCGATTCAAAGGGCGGCCTCGTAGAGCCGCTGCAGGTCTTCCTTGGCCACGGTGCGTGGGTTGAACCAGGCCGTCCACTGGCTCGAGGCCTCTTCCGCCAGGTCCCCCAGGCGCGTGGGGTCGACGCCGCAGTCTTCGAGCCTTCCGGGCAGGCCGGCGGCCGACCGCAGCTCGGCCACGCGCTGGCACAACCGTTCGGCGCCTTCCGGGCTGCCGTTGAGGCCGGCGGTGTGGGCGAGCTCCTGGTAGAGCGGGTCGACCTCGAAACCGTTGAAGCGGATCACGTGGGGCAGCATCAGGCCGACGGCCGCCCCGTGGGTGATGCCGAAGTGGGCGGTCAGGGGATTGGCGCAGGAATGGGCCGCACCGAGCATCGAGGCTTCGATCGCGGCTCCTCCGAGGTGGGCCCCGAGCAGCATGCGGCCCCGGGCGAGGGAATCGTCGGGGTCGCGCAAGAAGGCCTCGAAATGTTTTTCGATCAAGCGCCAGGACTCGCGGGCGAAGAGCTGGGAGACGGGGTTCCGCCGCCGGGTGACGAAGCTCTCGACCGCGTGGGAAAGGGCGTCCATGCCGGTGACCGCGGCCACCTCGTGGGGCATCGACGACACCAGCCCGGGGTCGAGGATCACGGTGCGGAAGCGGGCTCTGCGATCGCCGCAGGCCATCTTGACGTGGCTCTCTTCCTGGGAGATCAGGGCGAACCTCTGGCCTTCGCTTCCGGTGCCGGCGGTGGTCGGAATGCCGATGGAGGGCAGCATCGGCTCGGAGGCCTTGCCGTCTCCCCAGTAGTCCTCCATCTTGCCGCCGTTGGTGTAGAGGAAGTTGATGCCCTTGGCGCAGTCCATGGCGCTTCCGCCGCCGAGACCGACGATCAGGTCGGGGCGAAGCTCGGTGGCGCTCTCGACCCCGGCGCGCACCTGCGCGGTGGTCGGGTTCTCGGCCACCCCGTCGAAGACCCCGACGGCGATGCCGGCGGCTTCCAGGGCGTCCCGGGCTCGCCCGGCGTGGCCCGCCTTCTCGAGCCCCGGGTCGGTGACCAGGAGGGCTCGCGTGGCGCCGAGATCGAGGCTCAGCCGACCCAGGCGGTCGAGGGTGTCGTCGCCATAGACCACGTGGATACCACCCAGGTCGAGGGCCCAGGTGGAGTCGTCGAAGGTTGGGGGTGTGTGGCTCAAGATGTTCTACCGCTGGAGTCGTTGCCGCAGAAGGGCGTCAGGTGTCGGATCGAGCCGGAGGAATTTCGGCCCGGCCGCTGCGAGACTCTACGTCGCCACCCGCGGCCAGTTCTCACACCCACAGGACTGTTTACAAGGGATTTACCCCGTGCCCGGGTCACGGGCTGTAATCCTTGGACCTCCCGGCTCAAGAGGCCAGCCGAGCCGTCTGGAACGCTCGCTGGTGGTAGAGGTGGTCGAAGAGGTTCCCTTCGTGGGGTTGATCCCAGGAGATCCGATACGTGGGGATCGGGCCGAGGTTCAGGCGGTCGATCGAGGTGCTGTCGAGAGCGGCCCCCAGGAACGCCGAATCCTTGGAGATCACGGTGCCGATCAGGGTCGGTCCGATGCGGTCGAGGATCTCGCCGGCCGGTGCCTCCACCACGGTGGCGAAGGGGAAGACGAACTCGGTGGCGACCAGCGGGTGCTCCGGATCTTCACAGTGGATCACCGTCGGCAGGAGGAAAGTACAGCCCCCCGCCTCGGCGACGCGGCCGCCGTCGCGGAACTGCGCGGTGACGTCGGTCGCCCCCGGTACATCCAACAACTGGTCGACCATCTGCGAGATCCGGCGCGCGATCTCGGGATCGGGGAACGCCGCCAGCCGGGCCTCCGGGTGGTCGAGAGGCCGGGCCTCTACGGTCGCCAGCTCCCGGGCCATGGCCTCGGCGATCTCCCGGCTGTGGGACGGGGTCCAGACCCCGGAGGCGTTGATGCAGGAACGGCCGCCGTTCATCGCCACCGAGCCCACCAGCAGATCGAGGTGGTCCGACCAGTCGGCGGCGCTGTCGGGCCCGAAGATGATCTTCGACCATCCGGGGCCGTGCAGCTGCACCTTGCCCTTGCCCTCCCAGCTCTTCACCGTGTTGGCGTCGCCGAAGAAGAGGGAGCGGCCGGTGCGGACGAGGATTTCCGACACTCCGGCATGGTCGGTGGGGTAGATGCCGAACGCCTCGGCCGGACAGCCGGCCTCGATCATGGCGGCGGCGATCCGGTACGGGGTCCAGGGCTCGGCGCTGCCCGGCTTGAGGACGAGGGGCACCCGTAGGGGAATCGCCGGAATCCACAGATTGTGCACGCCGGGGGAGTTGTTGGGGAGGATCGCCCCGAGATTCTCCGTCTGCCGCAGGTAGGAGAGCTGGCGCCCCTGCTGGGTTCCCCAGCCGCCGTCGAGCACCGAGAGATCGAGGCCGCGAGTGAGGCCGTCGAGCACCTTCTCGATCTCGCCCATCACCCCCACGATCTTCTGCAGGTTTTGCCGGCCCATCACCTCGGGCATACCGGCGGTGCGGGCGAGCTGGCGAATGTAGTCGTCGGGAGATTGGGTGGTGTTGCCCAGGGGAAGGTCCGCCTCGGCGAAGAGCTCGGCGGCCCGATGGCAGATCTCGATCAGCTCGGCGACCGGAATCGCTTCGAGGGTGCGGCGATAGTCGGGGGCCTTGGCGAGGTCGCGGGCGACCTGACCCGGCAGCGCCAGGCTCATCTCCCCGAAAACCTCTCCGGTCGTGATGTCGGTCAGGGGCTGGGTTTTCAGGCTGTAGTAGGGACGACCTGCGCGCAAAACGGGAATTTTCAGCATGCTGCGTCCTTCTGTCGTGTCGACGGCGCCTTCGGAGGCGGCGGTGTTGGTCGAATGAGGCCGGGGACGGCGCCGAATCGGCGGCCGCCGTCTCTGTTGGATTCGCGGCCCGCCGCGGACTGGATGTCGGCTCGGGAGCGGGCCACGAGGGGCCGACCACAAAACTACCGGCAGCCGGGGTCGAGGGGCGTCAGAATGTTGTAAAAGCTGCCATTCAAGGGGCTGGCTGGATCTCCGCATCTCCCTCGGGATCGAGGACGCCGAGCACGTAGCGCTCCTTGTCGAAGTAGCGCCGGGCGGCGGCCTGGAGGCCCTCCGGGGTCACCGTCGCCAGGAGCTCCTCGTGGCGCATCAGGAGGTCGAGGTCGAAGCCGAAGGTGTAATAGCTCTCGAGGGCCCGGAGCCAGAAGCTGTTCTCGAGCAGGTCGGTCTCCCGTTTCCGGCGCTGGCTCTCCTTGACCTTTTCGAGGTTGGCCGGGTCGATACCGTGGTCGGCCACGTCGTCGAGCTCTTGGAACACGGTCTCCACCAGGCCTTCGACCTCGGCAGGAGAGCAGCCGAAGCTGATCGTGAAGGTGTACTCCTGCCGCGGCCGCTGGCTCAGGCTGCCGTTCACCGACACGCCGTAGGTGGCTCCCAGGTCTTCGCGCAGCACCTCCCGCAGCCGGATCTGCAGCACCCGGGCGAGGCTCGCGATTTCGTGCAGCCCCTCGCGGCTCCACGACGCCGGGCCGTGGAAGATCAGGCTCACCTGGCTCCGGGGCTCGAGCCCCTTGCGCACCCGCACCTTCTCGACGGAGGCCGGCCGGCGGATGCCGACGTCTTTCCAGGTCTCCTCCCGTCCGTTCCCGGGGAGGCCGCCGAGATAGGTCTCCACAAGGGGACGCAGGCTGTCGGGCTCGAAGTTGCCGACCAGCACGAAGGTGAAGTCGGAAGCGTCGGCGAACCGTTCCTGGTAGATGCGCAGGGCCGCCTGGGGGTCGATCTCGGCGATCAGCTCGTCGGAGATCGGTCGCCGTCTCGGGTGGCCCTGGGAGAGCACCTCGTTCATGCGATCGGCGAACACCGTGGACGGCTGGCTGTCGCGGTTCTGGATCAGGATCCGCAGACGCGACATCAGCGATTGAAAGGCTTCCGGGTCGAGGCGGGGAGCGGTGAACCGCAGGTAGAGGAGCTGGAACATGGTCTCCAGATCCTGGGGCGAGGCGAAGGCCGAAACCCCTTCCTCGAGCTCGCCGATCGCCACCTGGGCTCCGGCCACCTTGCCGGCCAGGGCCTTGCCCAGCTCGATCTGGCTGAACTCGCCGAGGCCGCTCTCGCCGAGGATGGCGGTGGCGAACACCGCCGAGGTGTGGTCGGCGTCGGCGACCAGGGAATGACCTCCCGGCGAAAAGCCGGTCAGGGCCACCTGGTCGTTCTGGAAATCGGTGGGTTTGAGCACCACGCGAATGCCGTTGGCCAGTTTCCAGTCGGTCACTCCGAGGTCGGGGAAGACCCTCTCTTCGACCACCGGTCCCGGCCTGGGGACCTTGGCCAGGAGCGGCTCGTCGCGCTGCTGGTCGACGTAGGCAGCGATCTCCCGAGCCTCCACCTGCTCGAACACGGCCAGGAGCTCGGCCTCGCTGGGCAGGGAGAGCCCCTCTTTCTCCGGCGCGCTCACGGTGATCACGCGATTTTCCTCGGTGATCCACTCCCGGGCGAGGTGATTGACCTCGTCGAGGGTGATCTCCGGCAAGAAGCGGTCGATCAGGCCGAGCTCGGCTTCGATTCCCGGCACCGATTCTCCCTGCAGGTAATGACGCACGAGCTCCGCGATCAGGCTCGAGGACTGTAGCTTGTCGCGCTCGCGGTACGCCTGCTCATAGCTGCGGCGCAGGCTGACCTTGGCCCGTTCGAGCTCGCTGGCGGTGAAGCCGTGCCGTTCGACACGCTCGACTTCGGTCAGCAGCGCTGCGAGCCCGCGCGCGACCTCTCCCTCGCGCACCCGGGCCTGTTGCGAGAAGATGCTCGACGAGCGCACGAAGGACCCCTGGGAGGAGTAGGCGAAGAGGAACGGCGGCTCGCCCTGCTGCACCAGCTCTTCGAGGCGTGCGTTGAGCATGCCGTGGTAGAGGCCTTCTACCAGCGAGCTGCGGTAGGCACCGAAGGTTCCCTCCGGCGAGGTGGGGTGTTTGTAGAGCACCGCCAGAGAGGTGCTGGCGAGCTCCGGATCGGTGGCCAGGCTGAAGAGGGTCTCTTCGTGCTCGGGCACCGGAAAGCTCTCGCGCGGCCGCGGATCCTCCGCGGCGGGAATGTGGGCGAAGTGTTTCTTCACCAGGGCCTCGGCTCGCTCCACCGGAAGGTCGCCCACCACGACCACCGCCATGAGGTCGGGTCGGTACCAGTCGCGGTAGAAGCGGGTCAAGGCCTCCGGCGGTGCTTCCTCGATGACCTCGGGAAGGCCGATCGGCAGCCGCTCGGCGTAGCGGGCGCCCTGGAAGATCACCGGAAACTGCTGGTCGCGAAGCCGTGCCCCCGCCCCCAGGCCGAGCCGCCACTCTTCGGTGATCACTCCCCGCTCTTTCTCGATCTCTTCCGGATCGAAAGTAATTCCATGGGCCCAGTCCTCGAGGATCTGGAACCCCGTCTCGACGATCTGTGGATCGTCGGTCGGCAGCTTCAGCTGGTACACGGTTTCGTCGAAGCTGGTGTAGGCGTTGAGGTCGGCCCCGAAGCGGGTGCCGATCTTCTCGAGGTAATCCACCAGCTCCTGCTTCTCGAAGTTGCGCGTGCCGTTGAACGCCATGTGCTCCACGAAATGCGCCAGCCCCCGCTGATCCTCGTCTTCGAGCACCGAGCCCGCATTCACCACCAGCCGAAGCTCCACCCGGCCTTCGGGCTTGTGATTGGGGCGGATGAAGTACTGCAACCCGTTGTCGAACTGACCCGAGAGAATCTCCGGGGTGGTAGGAATCTCTGCATCGAGCGGCGCGGTGGCAAGGGTGTCGGCCAGCGACGGCGTCGCGGCCTCCGCCGGAGCCTCGGCGGGGATCGACTCGGTCGCGGGCGGCGCTGTCGGCTGGGGCGGAAGATCGACCACCCGCGCCTGGCGAATCGGCGTACAGCCGGTGAGCAGAGTGAGCAGAGTGAGCAGCCAGAGCGTGGTGGCAAGACAATGGACGCGCGGTAAAGGGCGGTGGGTATTCGTCATGATCGAGGAATTGTAGCGGGAATCGTCAGGGGCCGGCGGCGGTTGGCGGCTTTCCCGTGGCCTCCTGGCCCCGGACGAGGGGAGGCGCCGCCCTCGAATCGGGATTCGTGTGGCCACACGAGGTCCGAGCTCGATGCGGTACCCTCTGCGAACGTATTCGAGGAGGTGAGATGAGCGAGGAGAATTCCTTGACGGTCGACGAAGAGCTGCAGTCGCGAGGAGAGGACGAGCCAGGATCGGCACGGAGCCGCGGCGGCACGGAGGAGGTCTCGCCCGGCGCCGATTCCGTGCCAGGGGCCACGGCAGCGGCACCGAGATTCCTGCCGCTGCGGGCCTGGTGGCAGATCGCCCGTCGGGTGCGTCGGCAGGTCGCGGAAGACAATCTCTCGCTACTGGCCGCGGCCCTGGCCTTCTACAGCCTGCTGAGCATCTTTCCGGCGCTGACCGCCATGGTCGCCATCTACGGTTTGCTGGCCGATCCGCTGGTGATCGGTGAGC
>CAZMEL010000042.1:0-38501 GCA_964565225.1 uncultured Thermoanaerobaculia bacterium
TCTGGATCGTCGACCATCTGATCGTCGGCGTTCAGGGCCGGTGGGTGTCCCTCGCTCGGGAAGGAGCTCTGTAGTAACCGGCCGGAGCGACGCCCAGCCCGTGGTCTCGATGCCACGCAATTCGGCCTCTCTGCCTACCCACGGGTCGGGAAACGGTGAACGCGCGGTAGCCTCGTCGACGGCAGGGATCCCGATTCTTCGTTTTCTCCAGCGATGCAGCTGGCGGGTGCTCCCTGCTGTCTCAAACGGGCCGTCGGAACGGACGGAAAAGCGGCCGGAGCGAAGGCCCGATTCGATTGGAGGTCTTCCATGTCTCGACCAGCCCCGCCTCGTCTCGAAGCTCCCGTTCTCCCGGGCATGACCGGTATCCCGACGTTCGGACCACCCAACGGCGAGGCGAACATCGGAGGGCAGGCCCCGCCTCCCACCAGTTACGGCCCGTTTCCGGACCCGGGAGGCTGACTCAGGGACTGGGAAGCAAATGCAGTCGTTCTTTCCGCACTGCTTCTTTCACGTTGTCTAGAAGCTCTTGCTGAACTCTTCCCCGAATGCATGCTGCCCACAGCATGGTGACGCTGGCAGCAGCCCAGCCGGTTTCGGGAAGCGAGAAGGCGATTCTCTGAACCAGAGCCGCGTGTATGTCGGGATTCTCTTCGAGCTCCTGCGTGGAACGAATGAGGTCAACGGCGGCGAGGCTCGCATCGAGATAGAGCTCTTTCTCGAGGTATTCCTCGGCCAGGGTTGCAAAGACAACCCTGCCCACCGGCCGTGCGCTTCCAAGACTTGGGCCCGCGCCCAGCTCAGCTTCAGCTGAAAGGCTCTCCCCACTCGATTGGCCTCGAAGGCCGCCTGTCGAAAGTAGGACTCGGCCGTTGCGAAATCGGATTTCGCAGAGCACAAGCCCATACCCACGAGGGCAGAGAATCGGTGGAGCGAACATCGGGTTCTATGAAGTCAAGAGAGCGTTCGAGGTACTGGCCTGCGAGCTCGAGCTCCTCCTGATGGAAAAGCTGCATTCCCTGATCGATCATCGCTCGACCGACTCCGGGTAGGTCACCAGCCAAGAGAAATAGATTCTGGGCCTTGTGGATTTCTTCGATGGCTCGTTTGAAGTTCCCTTGCGCTCCAATGGCGTAGGCAATTCGCCGCTTTACATCAGCCAGGGTCGGCAGGTCTTCGGCCAGTTCCTCTGCATCGAGCAAGACATGCATTGCGTCGTCGTGGCGTTCGAGCCGGCGGTAGGCCGTGCCACAGATGGCCAGCACCTTCGGGACCAGATGATCTTCCACTTCCAGCACCATCGTCTCCGCCCGCCGGATAGCGTCGGCCGGTCGCTCCCGGGAAAGCTTTTCGAGATATTGGAGAGCCTTGTTCATGCCTACTGTCTGCGGTCTCGAGCCAGCTGCGAGATCCTCGGCGGTGGTGTATCGGGCCGTCTGAGACTCTCCTGCCCAAAGGCTTGATCGAAGAAATCCCGCGGCTCCACGCCGTGCGCGTGAAGCACCCGGAAGATCCACACCAGCTTCATCGAGCCCCGGCTCCAGGCCGAATCGAAAGCCGCTTCCTTGAGGCCGGCGGTCGCCAGAGCCTCGGGCCGCGACGAGCCCGATTCCCGGAGCACCCGCGAGAGCTCGCGCTGGATCTGCCGCAAGAAAGCCCTTTCCTCGCCTGTCAGTTCCATGATGAAGGGACGATACCTGACCGCCTGACCATGTGCAAGGCGGCATATTGCCGCCGCCGCGACCTTCCAATGGTTTCGCAGCTGGGCACCAGGAATGGTAGGAATTGATAACTCAATTTGTCGTTCTCCCTATCTGACGGCTACATTCTCATTATTGCGGAAGTTCGAGGCATTCAGAGACTCGAAGGCCCTTTTCTAGCGAACAGACGATTCAGGGAGCTGAGTATGGATCTCGAAGCCAACCTGCCGAGCAACGACGCATTCCTCCAGGCTCGCCCGAGGAAGGCCTGCTCATGACCCGCTACGGCCTGGCCGTGGTGTCCGACCCGGAGCCGTGTAGCGAGGGCCCGGTCGTGATACCGAGACAACGCGCCGGCCGAGGCCTCGAAGAGAGTCGCCTGCTGCAGGTCGCCCAGGATTCGAGCCCCAACCACTGAGCCCGCGGCTCGGCTCCAACCACCGAGAGCCGGAGCCCGTCGGGTAGAGCCTCCGCCCACTTCCGTGGGATCCCTGCCAGGATTCCGGCGGCTCTACCCCGCGCGCTCCGGCTCGGAAGATCAGCAGGAGAGCGAACGATGAAAGCACCAGAAGCCGTGGGAAAGCTCCAGCGGATGGAAAAACAGATGAAGCCGGCGGCCACGCGGATGGCGGCGGCGGCCAACGGCGTGGCGGTCCTGTCGCCGATCGACGACGTCATCGCCTTGACCGGCTTGAGCCGATCTCGATACTACGAGCTTGCGAAGGACTACCCCGAGCTCAAACCGATACCGATCTGGGGCACGACACGTACCGGAGTGGTGCTCGCCGATGCCCTGCGGGTGATCGAGCGCGAGATCCATTCCGTCAGGAATTCCCGGGAAAGCTGACGACTTGCCCGCTGGCCGTACCGCCCACGATCTCGGAGAGCCGCTCGGCCCAGCGGTCCATCGCCCGGCGAGCGCGCGGGCTGGCACCGCGGGCGAAGCTGTAGTGCTTGAGCGCGCCCTGGGGCGCCGCGTGGCTCGCCACCAGCCTTATGTCGCTCCGCTCGATGCCCGTGCGCCCAGACTTCTTGGTGGCGTGACCCACTACCCCTGTCTCGACGTCGGTGCCTACACGCTCAAGGAACGCAACCGGGTCTACAACGCTGGCGCAGATCCTTGTTGCAGAATCCATGAAGGGCGAATCGAGGATCGGCGATGGCGGTGAGCAAGGGCAGATCCTTGCCAGTCGGATCCAGGGCACGGACGCTCCGGCGCCGACAACGCTTGCGTTGGGTGAATCCGCGCAGAGCGGTTCCGAAAGATTCTTCCGATCCCATCGTTGCAAGGCGCTCGCCGATGCGCTCGTTGACCTCCTGGCACACTCGGGCCCGCAGGGTCGTATCGGCGACGCCTTTGCGAAGAGGCAGCAACTCCTTCGCTGCATCCGGGCTCGCTTTTTCTTTGCGGCGATGCGCTCGAAAGGCTCCCGGCTCGTTGACCGTGGTTTCGATGCGCAGGACATTCTGCTCGTTGTAGAGCTTGACGCTGTTGCGTCCGAGCCAGTGGCGGATCCGGCAGCCTTCGTCCAGGTCGAGAATCCGGGTCTCGAGCCGATCGCGGAAGTCTCGTCGAGGACGATCCTGCTTCGTGACCGGACGATCGAAGTAGCGCAGGAGTCGGCCGGGATAGGCGCCGAAGAAGGCATGGCGAATGGCCTGCTCGAGGATCGGCTCCAGAGCCTCGCGGTCGGTGAAGAGGAGGTCGCTGGCCCACTCGCTCTGCCACAGGGTCCAGGTGTAGCGGAGCCGATAGCCGAGAGTCGAAGAAAAGGTCGGGAAGGCGATGGGGACGAAGCCATCGAGCAGGGAGCACCAGTCGGTGCGCAGTTGCTGATCCAAGAGAGTCTGCATGGCGTCGAAGTCTTCGACCTGGAGGATCTTGTTGCCCTGTCGCTGGAAACCGATCCCAGCCTTGGCGAGCTGCCGCGCCAACCACTCCCGGCCATTCATGGCGATCTGGATTCGGTAGGGAAACCAGGTCTGGATCCGAAGGCTCAGGAAGCCGTACTCCGGGTGATCGAGGTAGGTGTACAGGTGCTTGCAGCGAGTGTGGACCGAGCGTAGGCGAGGAGCCCCTTCGCCGTATACCAATCGGTAGCTGCGGCCGGCCTCTACGCAAGACCAAACGCCCACCAACCCGGTCTCGATCCCCTTCTCCTGCTGCCGACGACGAGCCTCTTGTTCCTTGCGGATCGCGGAGGAGGCCAGGTACGTCGGTCGCTCTCCACACTCGCGCAACGCCCACTCCTCGACGGCAGAGGCCAAGCGTGCGGTCTGCTCCAGGACCCAATGCTTGGCATCCTTGAACAAGATCCCACGGCGGCGGAAGAAGCCCATGGCGCCTTCTTCGAAGCTCAGGGGGCGTAGGCTTCCCTGAAACACGATCCGGTCGAATCCGCTCGCTACCCCGAGGACCGAGTCTCCGAGGGCACTGACAAGCTGCTTCATGACGGTGGGACCTCCTTGCTGGTTTTGGCAAACGCAACATAACGGGAGATCCCGCCGTCATTCTCTTGATTTTTCTCGAATCAGCCGACTCAGTGGTTTCATTTGGTTGCGGCCAGCGGCCGCCTTAGGATGACGCCATGAAACTCTCTCCTTTTGCCCTCGAGCGGTACTTCGCCGAGCACGAGTTCTCCACCCCCTATCTCCTCTGCTCCTCGGACCTCGAATCGATGAGCCTCTTCGAGCTCTGTGCGCTCGAAGAGGGCGCGATGGACCAGCTCGAGGCGTTGTGGCTCGGCTATACCGAGCCCCAGGGAGATCCCGAGCTGCGCCACGAAATCGCCGAGCTCTACGGCGAGGCCACGGCGGCGGACATCATCGTGCACGCCGGCGGTGTGGAGGCGATCTTCACCGCGGTGAGCTCCATGGTCGAGGCCGGCGATCGGGTGATCGTGCAGATGCCGGGATACCAATGCCTGCACGAGGTAGCCCGCGGCCTCGGAGCCGAGATCGTTCCCTGGTGGTTGCGGGCCGAGGACTCGTGGCGACCCGACCTCGAGCGCCTCGAAGTGTTGCTGAAGACCGGCGCCCGGGCGGTGGTGGTGAACTTCCCCCACAACCCTACCGGCACCACCCTGGCACCGGAGCGCTGGCGCGAGCTGGTCGAGCTCGTGAGCGCCCACGGCGCCCTGCTCTTCTCCGACGAGGCCTACCGCTTCTCGGAACACCGAACCGAGGATCAGCTCCCGCCGGCCTGCGACCTGCACGAAAGCGCCGTCAGCATGGGCCTGCTCTCCAAGGCCTTCGGATTGCCGGGGTTGCGGATCGCGTGGCTGGCCACCAGGAACCGACAGGTGCGGGAGAAAGTATCGACGCTCAAGGACTACACCACGATCTGCTCCAGCGCCCCGAGCGAGCTGCTGGCGCGGATCGCCCTACGCCATCGAGAATCGATCTTGGGTCGAAACCTGGAGCTCGAACGACGAAATCTCGATCTCCTGCGCGACTTTCTGGGCCGCTGGGAGCACCTCTTCGAGTGTGCGCCACCCCTGGCCGGCCCGATCTGCTTTCCCCGCTGGCTGGGCCCCGGCACGGCCGACGATCTCTCCCGGGAGGCTCTCGAGGCCGGGGTGATGCTGCTGCCCGGCTCGGTTTTCGGCATCGAAGACCACTTCCGCATGGGCTTCGGCCGCCGCGGCTTTCCCGAGGCGCTCGCAGCTTTCGAGAGCTTTCTCGACGCCCGGCAGCTCGCCTGACTCCAACCTGACGAGCAAAGCGAATCGCCTACTCCGGGGCCTTGGGAAAGAACGCTTTCTTCAAGCCGACGAAGACCGCCAGATAGAGAGACGCCAGCACCATCTGCCAGAGGCGGTCGGCCACCGGCCCCAGGCGAACCGAGAGCCGGGAACGGCCGCCTTCGGGTCGCCGGATGCCCGAGGCTTCGAAATGACCATGGACCGAAGCTTCGAGCATTCCGGGAGCAAGGGCGAGGCGGTTCAGGCGCAAACCCTTCTCGCGGGCCCGGACCTGCAGCAAGGGGCGGCTCTCGGCGGAAATCCGGAGACCGGTGAGGTCGATGGGAAGGCCCGAAGCGAAGGGCTCGAAGCGGCCACCGGGTCCCCAGGCCGAGGCTTCTGCCAGAGCTTCGAAGGTCAGGGTGAGCTCACCGCCCGCAGACACCAGAAAGCGCTGGCGGGCCGGCGGCTGCTCCACCAGGCGGAACGAGCCCACAACCAGCTCCGTCTGGCAACCGGGCGCCGATGCCGAATGGGCCGCGGGACGCCCGGTAGATACCTGCACCGAGAGCCCGCCCGCCACGACGGCGATCTCCAGGGCCGGGCGGCCGCCCGGGTCGGCGATGGCCGCCAGGCGTAGCGCGAGAGCCTGGCCATCCGCCGACCGCAGCTCGAATGCCGTGAAACAACCGGGAGATTCTTCTTTTGCAGGTGCCGGAGCGGTGGAGGGAGCAGTGGCGGAGCCTTCGAGGTAGGGGCCGAAGAAGACCTCGGTCATTCCCTCGGGCGGAGTGGGTGCCCCCAACTCTCGCAACATCTGCCGGGAATCCGGGGCGAGCTCGGCGATCGGACTCTCGACCAACACCACTCGTCCGGGCCCGCCACGAAACGAGAGGAAGCCCCTCTCCTCCGGAGCCGAGCCCTGCAGGAGCAGAGTCTCTCCCGGGGCGATCGAGAGCTCGCTCGCCTTGTCATCGAAGACCCGGATCCGCGACAGCTCCTGGAGCAGAAGGCTGAGCCCCAGCAGACAGGCCAGGGCGAGAAGGGCCAGAGCCCGCCGGACACCCTGCCGAGCCCAGAGCGCCCTCGCTCGCCGCCGGAGGACGAAACGTTTCAAGAGCCCCCCGAATCCCCGGGCCCGCTCACGACCTCCAAGGTGTTCTCCGACAACGCCACTACCCAATCGCGATCTTTGTCGAGCCCCGTGAGCCAGCCCTGGGCCTGCAGGTAGTGAGCCCCTTCCGAGATCTGGCCACGACCATCGCGCCCGTCCCAGCGTCCCCGGCAACGCCCGCGTTTCCAGCTCGGATCGCCCTGGGCCAGCACTTCCTGGCTGCGTACCAGCCGCTGCTCGCGATCGTAGAAGCGGCGGAACACCGTGACCCGAATCTTCTGGAACCGGTTCTCGACCCGGAAACGGTAGGGCGACTCCTCGGTCCGGCCGGGGTCGATCGACTCGCGGTCGAAGGCCAGGGCGTGGATCGCCACCGAGCCCACGGCGCGTGGACCGGCGCCCAGGCCGTAGAGAGCCAGGGAATCCAAAGGCTCGCCGACACAACTCGCCGAGCGGAACGCCCGTAGATCGAAGTGAGCCACTCGCACGGACTTGCCCCAGGCCTCCGGTAGACGCACTTTCTCGAGCTTGCGCTCGGCATTGGAGCTGGTGAAACAGAAGGTCTCCGAGTCGCCGTCTTCGGTGGTGACGAGCACCCGCAACGAGCCGGATGGCTCGAGGCGAAAGTCCACCACCAAAGGCCAGTGGCCTCGTACGAATCCTTCTCCCTCGGCATGATCTTGGCCGAGCCGCAGGCGGGGCCCGAGAGTCAGCAGAGCGGGTGCCAGCTCACCGATGGATCGGGCATCTCCCTCCGCCTTCCCCACCTGGGGCTCCGGCGTGCCGACGACCGTCTGGCTGCCTACCGGAATACAGGCCTGGAAGAAGCTTCCGAGCAGGCCGATCCAGCACACGACCCAGATCTTCCAAGGCGCCCTGCCGCCTTCCGCCTTCATTGCATTTGCAGATCCGACATCGTACCCTGACATGAAGCATCACCCCCCTGAATGAGCCCTGGCTCGAGTCCATACTCGAGCTCTGGCCTCGTTCTGTACTCGCGAGAATCCGGAGCGCCGAGGTAGATGGTAGACGAATTGACCAATGATCCAAACCTGGAGCTCGATCCCGACGAGGAGCTGGTGACGGTGCTCTCGACCTCGAGAGTGGCCGATCTTCCGGTCATCGAGTCGCTCCTGCGGGCCGCAGAGATCCCGTTCCTGACCGAGGGAGAGGGGCTGATGAATCTCTTCCCCTCCGAGGCTCTCGGAGCCCTCTTCAAATCCCAGGCGGAAGTCCAGTTCAAGGTGCCGGCTTCCAGGGCTCAGGAGGCCAGAGCTCTGCTCGAGACCCCGCCGGAAGACCTCGACGCACAGGCGCTCGATGCGGTGCAAGGCGAGCAGGATCCCGAGGAAGAGAGCCGGTGACGAACCGGATTCTCGACACCAACCGCGCGCTCTGGGACGCCTGGACCGAGCTGCACCAGGACTCCGAGCTCTACGATCTCGAGAGCTTCCGCCGGGGCGAATCGACCCTGCATTCGATCGAGCTGGAGGCCATGGGAGAGGTGGCCGGCCTCTCGCTGCTGCACCTACAATGCCATTTCGGTCTCGATACCCTCTCCTGGGCCCGGCTCGGCGCCGAGGTCACGGGGGTCGACCTCTCTCCCAGAGCGATTCGCCTGGCGCAGCAGCTGGCGGAAGACGCGAAGCTGAAGGCACGATTCCTCGAAGCCGACGTGCTCGCTCTGCCCGAGACCCTGCCCGAGCCCGCGGCATTCGACCGGGTCTTCACCTCCTACGGGGTGCTCGGCTGGCTGGAAGACCTCGAAACCTGGGCCGAAGTGATCGACTACTACCTGCGGCCCGGCGGTGAGCTGCTGCTGGTGGAATTCCACCCGGTGCTCGACATGCTCTCCGACGACGGCCAGCGTTTCGAGCACTCCTACTTCCGGGGCGAGGAGCCCATCCACTTCGAAGCGGAAGGAACCTACGCCGGTGGCGCCGATCGGCAGAAACGGGAGGGGTATGGGTGGAACCACGGCCTCGGCGAGATCTTCTCGGCCCTGCTCGGTGCCGGCTTCGAGATCCGCACGTTTCAGGAGCTCGACTACTCGCCCTACAACTGCTTTCCGTTCACCGAGGAAGCAGCCCCCGGACGCTCGATCCTTCCCGGGCTGGAGGGCAAGGTCCCGATGACCTACGTGCTCCGGGCCGTGAAGAGCGAAACCGACGAGGAATAGCCGACCAGGAGATCTGCATATGGCGACGAAGGGCACAGAGGTCCACTACCGGGCCTGCAATCTCTGCGAGGCGATCTGCGGGCTCGAGATCCGCGTAGAGAAGGGCGAGATCACCTCGATCCGGGGCGACGAGCAGGACCCGTTCAGTCGCGGCCACATCTGCCCCAAGGCGGTGGCGCTGCAGGACATCCACAACGACCCCGACCGCCTGCGGCATCCCATGCGCCGCACCGAGAACGGCTGGCAGCGCATCGGCTGGAGCGAGGCCTTCGATCTCGCGGCAGACCGCCTGCGCCGGGTGCAGGACGAGCACGGCTTCGACGCCGTGGCCGTGTACTCGGGCAATCCCAACGTACACAACTATGGCAGCCTGCTCTTCGGCCCCCCCCTGCTCAAGGCGCTGCGCACCCGCAACCGCTACTCGGCGACCTCGGTAGACCAGCTCCCCCATCACCTGGCCGCGGTGTCGATGTTCGGCCACCAGCTGCTGATTCCGATTCCCGATCTCGACCACACCGACTTCTTGCTGGTGATGGGAGGTAATCCCGTCGTCTCCAACGGCAGCTTGATGACGGCACCCGACATGAAGAAGAGGCTGCGGGCGATCCGTGAGCGCGGCGGCGAGGTGGTAGTGGTCGATCCGCGACACACCGAGACGGCCCGCCTCGCCAGCCGCCACCATTTCGTCCGCCCGGGCACCGACGCCCTGCTGCTCCTGGGCCTGCTGGCGACGATCTTCGAGGAAGGGCTGTCCTCGAGCCGCCTTTCACCGCTGGTGAACGGCGAATCGACTCTGCGCGAGCTGGTGCAAGGCTATTCCCCCGAGCGGGTGGCCTCGAAGGTCGGCATCGAGGCCACGGAAATCCGGCGCCTGGCGCGGGATTTCGCCACCGCCGAGTCGGCGGTCTGTTACGGGCGAATGGGACTTTCGGTGCAGGGCTTCGGCACGTTGTGCCAGTGGCTGGTCAACACGCTCAATATCGTGACCGGCAACTTCGACCGGCCCGGTGGCGCCCTCTTCACTCGCCCCGCCGCGGACCTGGTCGAACGGGGCGCCAGCCGGGGGAGCCGGGGACGCTGGACGAGCCGTGTCCGCGGTCTGCCCGAGTTCGGCGGTGAGCTGCCGGTGGCGACCCTGGCCGACGAGATCCTGACCGAAGGGGAAGGCCAGGTCCGCGCTCTGGTGACCTCGGCCGGCAATCCGGTGCTCTCCACCCCGAACGGCCGGCGGCTCGATCGCGCCCTGGCGAGCCTCGACTGGATGGTCTCGATCGATTTCTACATCAACGAGACCACCCGCCACGCGCACCTGATCCTGCCGCCCACGGCGGCCCTCGAGCACGAGCACTACGACCTGGTGTTCAACGCCCTGGCGATCCGCAACACGGCCCGGCTCTCGGAGCCCCTCTTCGAGCCCGAGGGCGGCACCCGGCACGACTGGCAGATCTTCCACGCCCTACGCCAGCGGCTCGACCGCCGCCAGGGATTCAAACACCGCTTCCAGCGTTGGGCCACGGGTCGCCTCGGGCCCCGAGGACTGCTCGATCTCGCCCTGCGATTCGGGCCCTACGGCAAGGGATTCTGGCCCGGTGGCCTGAGCCTGCGACGGCTGAGGAAACACACCCACGGTCTCGACCTGGGGCCTCTGCGACCCTCTCTCCCCGGTCGCCTGAAGACCAGAGATGGACGGATCGAGCTCACACCCGAGCTCTTCGTTCACGATCTGGAACGACTGCAGGCGTCGCTCGACAAGGGCTCGGCGCCTCTCGTATTGATCGGCCGCCGAGATCCCCGCACCAACAACTCCTGGATGCACAACAGCGCTCGTCTCATGCGTGGCAAGGAGCGCTGCACCCTGCTCGTGCATCCGAGCGACGCCGAGCGCCTCGGGCTCACGGCGGGACAGCCGGCGCGCCTGCGCTCGCGGGTCGGCGAGGTGCAGGCGCCAGTGGAGATCAGCGACGAGGTCATGGCCGGCGTGGTGAGCCTGCCCCACGGCTGGGGCCACGATCGGGAAGGGATCCGCCTCGGCACCGCGAGCCGCACCCCCGGGGTCAGCGTCAACGACCTCACCGATCACGAGCGGATCGATGCCCTCTCGGGCAACGCCGCCCTCAACGGGGTACCCGTGGAAATCTCGCCGATCTCCTGACCTATCCTCTCGCCCCTCCTTCGGAGAGGGAATACAATGCCCGCACAGGGAGTCCCACAGCAAACCGAAAAAGGGGAATCGATGTCGAACAGCAACGAGGCGACGGTGATCGGCAAAGGAATCCGCATTCGCGGAGAGCTGACCGGCGCAGCGCCCATCGAAGTCTGGGGCTACCTGGAAGGAACCGCGGGCACCGAGAGTGTGGTCACGGTACGGCCCGGCGGCAAGGTCAAGGGCCAGGTGGCCGCCACCGACGTGATGGTGGAAGGAAAGGTCGAGGGCAGCATCCACGCCAAACGCCGGCTCGAGCTCCGCGACAAATGCGAGGTGAAGGGCGACCTCAACGCGACCAAGATCGCCATCGCCGAAGGCGCCTTTTTCGAAGGCCGTGTCGACATGAGCAAGAAATAGGCGCGACGATCAGCGGTCGTCGAAAGAGACTCCCGGGGGAATGGCGGGTGCGAGCCGGCGGCCTCCGGCAGATTCCGGCAGCAGGTGCAGGTCGATCTCCGGGCTCTCGCCGGGCGCCAGGACGATCAGTCGAGCCTCGGGCAGCACCTTGCGCAGGGCCCGGAAATAGAGCTCGGTGCGGGTCTGCTCAGGAGCGAGCCGCAGCTGCCGCAGCAGGGCACGGAATCGCTCGGCGGCACCCGACGCCTTCTGGATCCGGGTATCGGCGGTCGCCCGTGCTTCCGAGAGGGTCTTCTCCGCTTCACCACGCGCCAGCCGAATCGCCCGATCGCGGGTCTCCTGGGCGCTGTTCACCACCTTGGCAGCCTCGGCCCGGGCGTCGTTCACGGCCCGGAAGGCGCTGCTCACCTCCCGCGGCGGATTGATCGCCTGCAGGCTCACCGACACCAGCGAGAGGCCGCTCCCGTAGGTCTCGAGTCGATCCTGGGTCTGCTGCCGCACCCGGTTCTGGATCTCTCCCTTGGCCGAGGTCAGGAGCTCGTCCACCGGGGTGGAGGCCACCACGTCCACCAGCGCACCGCGCACCGCCTGGGTCAGGAGCTTCGCGGGCTCCTCGGTGGCGAAGAGGAAGGGGCCGAGATCGTCGATCCGATATTGCGCGACCAGCTGGACGTCGATCAGGTTCTCGTCGCTGGTGAGGAGCGAGAGGGTAGGACCGTCGTCGCCCTGGATCTCCAGGCGCGAGACCTCGGAGGTCGGCGCCTTGATCACCGATTCGATCCCCGCGGGCCAGCGGAAGTGCAGACCGGAACCGATCCCGTCGTTCCGCAGGGCGCCGAAACGCAGCAGGGCGGCCGACTCCCCGTTCTCCACGGTGTAGAAACCTCCCGAGAGCACGGCTCCGAGGGCCAGCAGGGCCGTGGCAGCGAGGACCATCCGCCCGTGGCGGTCGAGCAGACGGCGCCCTCCGCGGATCCAGCGGACCGAAGGGGGATCCGGCTCCGGTGTGCCGCGGCCGGCCTCCGGGTGGAGCGCTTCACCGGCCATGGAAGGTCTCCAGGAGCTCCGAATCCGACTCCAGGAAGATGGTGGTCTTTTCGTCGATGATCAGCTCGTAGGACTCGAGGCTGCGCAGGAATTTGTAGAAACCGGGATCCTGGCGATAGGCCTCGGCCATGAGTCGCAGGGCCTCCGCCTCGCCCTGGCCGCGCAGGGTCTCGGCCTCGGCCCTGGCTTCCGCCAGCACCCGTTCCCGCGCCTCGGTGGACTCGGCCTCGATCTTGAGGGCTTCTTCCTCTCCCTCACTGCGATAGGCGGTGGCGATCCGCGCCCGCTCGGCGCGCATTCTCTCGATCACGCTCTGGCGGTTCTGCCGCGGCAGGTTGAAGCCGTTGATCTCGAGATCCACCACGGCGATGCCGAAGCTCTCGAGGGTCTTCCCGTGCACCACGTCCCTGGCGGCGAGGGCCACCTCGCGCAGCCGTACCGGCGAATGGTCGTTCAAGAAGCTGTCCATGGGCTCCTGGCCCACGGCGGCTCCCAGCGCGGCGGTGGTGTGGTCGAGCAGGCGGGCCTCGGCCTCGGCCCGCGACTTGACGGTGCGGGCAAAGAGCAGGGGATCTTCGATCTTCCAGCACAGGAAGCTGTCCACCAACACGTTCTTCTTGTCGCGGGTGAGCATCTCGGTGGGCTCGCTGTCGAAGAGCAACAAGCGCCGATCGACGCGGACCACGGTGTCGATCGGCCAGGGTCCCTTGAGGTGGAGCCCCGGCTCCGCCAGCTTGTCGAGCGGGCGCCCGAAACGGGTCACCAGGCCGACCTCCGTCTCCTGAATCGTGAAGAAACAGGTCGACAGCAGGGCCAGGGCGGCGAGTCCGAGAACGAGGGCTGTGATCTTGGCGGCTTTCGACATGTGTGCTCCGAAGGTGGGACCCCGACCGTCAGGGCTTCTCGGGTGGAGATTGCCAGAGGGAAATCGTTCCGTCCGCGGCGCCGCCGGGAACGATGATCTTCTCGCGGCCAGGCAACACCTCTTCGAGGGTTTCGAGCCACAGCAAGTGCTGCAGCAGGGCCCGGTCGCTCCGCACGGCCTCGGCCTCGGCCACGAAGGCCTCGGCCCGCCCCGCGGCTTCCGTTGCCCGCGAAGCGGCCTCGGCCCCGGCTTCGGCCACCACGATGGCGGCCTCGCCGCGGCTGGTGGGCTCTTCTCGGGCCCGGGCCTCGAAGGCCCGGTGAATCCGGGTCTGTTTGTCCTCGGTGGCGCTCGATACGTCGCGGAAGGCGAACACCGCTCCACCCGGGGGATGGATGTCGACCACCCGCACGGCGTCGACGAAGATCCCGGTGTCCAGCTCGTCGAGCCGAGCCTGGAGCTCGTGGTGGATCTTCTCCTCGATCTCGGCCCGGCGGACGGTGAGCAGATCTTCCAGCTGCTGCCCCGCCAGCAACTGGCGCGCACAGGCCTCGGCGTAGCTCTCCACGAGGTCGTTGGGGCGATCGAGGCCGTAGAAGAAACGATCGGGCCTGGTGAGCCCGTAGTGCACGCTGAAGCTCATCTCCAGGAGATTTTCGTCGGCGGTCAGGAAGGTGGCCTGCTCCGGATCGGGGTTCATCGCCGCAACCGTGCTGTGCCACTCGTCGGGATTGCTGAAACGCATCAGCTCCCGGCGCTTGGCCACCAGCTGCAGATCGGTGCGGAACCCGATGTCGGCCTTGCGTGCATAGTCGGTGCGCCAGGTCTGGCTCGAGCCGATCGGCGCCGGCCACGCGAAATGCAGCCCGGGCTCGAGGTCGCGGGCCACCAGGGCTCCGAACCGGAAGCTGTAGCCCTTGGAGTCGAGGGGCACCACGTACAGGCCGCTGGCCAGCCAGGCCAACACCGCCAGCACCGCACCGCCGGTCAGCAGCCGACGCCCGAGGCGTCGGCGCCCTGCCTCGGTCGCGGGTCCCATGCCGGCAAATCCCTGCTTCAGCTCGGCCCAGCCCTGGGCCCAGGCGCCGCGGCGAAAGCTCGCCAGCAGGAGCACCGCGAGCACGAGGAAGAAGAACCACTCGATCCAGCCCGTGCCGAAGCCCTCACCCTCCACCAATGGTGCCATCACCTGCCAGCCGAGAGCACCGGCCAGGGCGTCGAGGGCGATACCGCTGAGGAGCGCTCCCACCACCACGCTGGCAAGGTAGATCTTCACGAAGCGACGGCCGAAGGTGCGGGTGAGCAATACCAGGGTCGCGGCATTGGTCGCCGGCCCCGCCAGCAGGAACACCAGCGCCGCTCCGGGACTGATGCCCTTGGCCATCAGCGCGGCGGCGATCGGAGTGCTGGCGGAGGCACACATGTAGATCGGAATGCCGACCACCAACATGAGCAACATGGGCAGGATCCCGATGCCCAGGCCCATGGAGCCGAGATCGGCGGGCAACACCGCGCCGAGGATTCCCGCCAGCAACACACCGATCAGCAGCCAGAAGGCGAGATCGTCGAGCAGCTCTCCGAAGCCGTAGCGCAGGGCCGGCCGCACCACCGCCTGCCACACCCCCGGCGTCTCGACGCCACCTTCGGCTTCGGCGCTGCGTCGTCCGCGCCGCCCGAACCAGGCACGCAACGCCGCGAGCGCCTCGGGGGCCGCGGAGTAGCTCACGGAATGGCTGTGGTCGTGGCCATCGCCATGATCGTGGTCGTGGCAATGGTCATGGCCACAACCCGCCACCGCATCGTCTCCCTCCGTCTCGGGCGGCAGCTCGTCGCCGAGGTAGGCGATGGCGAGAACGCCGCCGATCAGCGCGGTGAAGAAAGCGGCCACGGGCCGGGCGATGGCCAGTACCGGACCCATCAGAGCGTAGGTGAAGAAGATCGAGTCGATGCTCGATTCCGGGGTCGTGGTCAAGAAGCTGAGGCTCGACGGCGGACTCGCTCCCTTGCGCCGCAGCTCGACGGAAATCGGGACCACACCGCAGCTGCACACCGGCAGGGGAACTCCGATCAACGCCGCCATGGTGACACCGGAGAGCCCCTTGCGTCCCATCCAGCGCTGGATCACCGAGGCGGGCATCAGGACGTGCAGGAATCCCGCTACCAGCAATCCGAAGAGCAGGAACGGAGCCGCGAGCACCAGAGTGCGCAGGGTCTCGATGAGGATGTTGATGAAGAGCTCGGTCACGGTCGTCTCGGACGGGTCGTCTCTGGGCCTGCTTCCGGCGTCGTCCGGAAGCGGGCCGCCGATCTTAACAGCCTTCACCGGGCCGAGCAGAGCCCTTGGGCCGAAGCTGCGAGGACATGTGACAAACTAGAAACAGTAGATCCTCCGGCAAAGGCACGGGCCCGGATGGCCCACTGGGGCTCCCGGTTTCGTTTTCTTCTTCTGAAGGCCTTCGGGTTTTGCCGCCCGCGGCAATCCTCGAGAAACGTCGGCCGGACGGTCTACCGGTTCGCCAGGAACCACTCGGGAAGGATGCGATCATGCTGACGTTCCGCTACGGCGGCCGCAATGGCCAGCCCCAGACTCTGGAAATCTCCTCCGACCACCTCGTGGTCCGCACTCGCGACCGCGCCGCCCTCGACGAACGGCGCCTCTCCTCCCTCGGCCGAGAGGTGATCTCCGAGCTGGAGCCCGTGTTTCGGGTGCCACGGACCGGAGTCGAGGTCCACCAGGTCGCCGAACGACACCGCGCGCGCAGAGAGCGAGCCGAGATCTGCTCCGTGGCGAGGGCGACTCTGAAGACCGAAAGCGGCCTCGAGTTCGCGGGCCGCATGTTGTCGGACCCCGTAGGTGGCGCCCCGGTGCTCTACACCGAGAATCTCTTTCTCGAGCTCACACCGAATCTCTCGCCCGAAGCTTGCCGAGAGCTGATCGAGAGCTACGGAGCGCTGCTGAAACGTCCGATCGAGTATCTCCGGAACGCTTTCTTCGTCGCCGGGCCTCCGGATTGTGGGCTGGAGGTCTTCGATCTCGCCGAGCGTCTGCTCCAGGACGACCGGGTCTCCCTCTGCCATCCCGAGCTGATCAAGCGCACCCGTCACCGCGCCGTGTTTCCGCAGCAGTGGCACCTGGCGACGACCGAGATCCAGGGCCAGCTCATCGAGGCCGGTGTCGAGGTCGAAGCGGCCTGGGCCACGACCCAGGGGGAAGGCACCGTGATCGCCGTGATCGACGACGGTTTCGATCTGCGCCACGAGGAATTCGCCAGCCCCGACAAGATCGTGGCTCCTCGCGATGCCACCACCCGGGACGACGACCCGAGGCCCGACCGCGAGAACAACCACGGCACCGCCTGCGCCGGGGTCGCCTGTGCCGAGGGTCTGCGCGGCGCCAGTGGAGTGGCTCCCAAGGCGACCCTGATGCCGATCCGCCTGGTCTCCGGGCTCGGATCCCAGGACGAGGCCGATGCCCTGGTGTGGGCCACCGAGCACGGCGCCGACGTGATTTCCTGCAGCTGGGGCCCGGAAGACGGCGACCCGGAGGATCTCGGCGATCCGAAACACCAGGCCCGACACCCGCTCCCCGACTCCACCCGCCGCGCTCTCGAGATGGTCACCGACCGGGGCCGCGAAGGCAAGGGCTGTGTGGTCACCTGGGCGGCCGGCAACGGCAACGAAGAGGTGGAGAATGACGGCTACGCTTCCTCCGAGCGGGTGATCGCCGTGGCCGCCTGCAGCGACCAGAACATCCGCAGCTTCTACAGCGACTTCGGCGCTCCCATCTGGTGCTCCTTCCCGAGTGACGACCTGCGTGGAGCCGATCCCCGTACCGGCATCGAGCACCGACCTCGGACCCAGGGCATCTGGACCACCGATCGTTCCCGCAAAATGGGCTACAACCCCGGTTTTCTTCGTCTGGGCGACCGCAGGGGCAACTACACGAACCACTTCGGCGGCACCTCGAGCGCTTGCCCGGGGGTTGCCGGCGTCGCGGCACTGATGCTCTCGGTGGCGCCGGATCTCACCTGGCGGCAGGTCAAGGATCTGATCGCTCGCGCCTGCGAGCCCATCGACCCGGACAGCGGCACCTACGACGAAGCCGGCCACAGCCCCTGGTACGGCTACGGACGAATCCAGCCGGCCGTAGCGGTGGAGCTGGCGATGGCGGCGACCCCGGCCACTGCCATGGTCGGCAAATCGCTACCTCAGCGGCGGACGGTGGAGATCTCGCTCGACACCCAGGCCTCCGCCGCCGGGCTGTGGCTCGACGGAAAACCTCTCGACCTGGTGAACGGCTCCGCCTCTGTGTCTCTGGAGCCCGAAGTCACGTACATCTTGTCGTGGTGGATCGAAGGGGACTCCGGTACCCCCTATACGATTCGCGTGCACGACCCCGAAGGAGCCCTGGAGGGCGCTCTGCCGGTCGAACGCCGAATCGCTCGCCGCGAGACCAAGACGGCGGGAAGCCGCAAGCTCCGCCTTCGATGATCCCCCCTGAACAGCCCCCCCATCGATTCTTTTCGAGAAGGAGAAACCCATGAAAAGCTCGAAATCCCCGACCTACCAGCTCCTGATCACCCTGCTCGCGGTGCTCCTCGCCGGTCCCGCGCTGGCCCAGAACGATGACCTCACCGCTGCCGAGCGCTCCCGGCTCGACGTGATCGAGCGGCGCCTCGAGAATGTCCTCAGCCCAAGGATCGTAGGTGGCGAAAACGCTCGGCCCGGAGAATTCCCCTGGCAGGTGTCGATCGGCTTCCAGCGTGCCGACGGCTCCATCTTCAGTTTCTGTGGCGGCTCCCTGATCGCCCCCGACTGGGTCTTGACCGCCGCCCACTGCGACGTGCGACCCGGCGAGAAGGTGATCGTCGAGCGCCTCGACCTGCGAACCGACGAGGGTGAGGTGATCGATATTGCCGAGGTGAAGAACCACGAGGGTTACAACCCCCAGACCAACGACTCCGACATCGCCCTGCTCCGCCTGGCGAGCCCGGCCAGCGCCCAGCCCATCGGCCTGATCGAAGCCGACACCAACCTCGCCGGCCCGGAGAACGACCTCACGGTGTCGGGCTACGGCTTGCTGGAAGAAGAAGGCCAGGCCTCGCCGACCCTGCAGAAGGTGACGGTGCCGATCATCTCCAACATCATCTGCCAGGTGAAGTACGACGGAACGGGCGTATCCATTACCGAAAACATGCTCTGCGCCGGCAGCCCCGGCAAAGACTCCTGCCAGGGTGACAGCGGCGGCCCCGGCATGGTGGTCGACACCGGGCTCGGAGACTTCCGGCTGGCGGGTGTGGTGAGCTTCGGAATCGGCTGTGCTCGGGCCAGCTTTCCCGGGGTCTACACCCGCGTCTCCCAGTTCCTCGACTGGATCGAGACGAACTCCGGCGTGGCTCCCATCGCCTCGCCGGTCTGTGACTGCCCCTGAGTCCTTCGAGCGGGCAGGTGACCGAAATCGGACACGGTTTCGAAGCCGGGTCCGGTCACCTGCTCGCTTTCGATCCCCTCTCGCGTTCTCTCGGAAAGGGCCACCGCGCCGGACCGCCGTTTCCCGACCACAGCCAAATCATTGATTCAGGGAGACTTGTAGAGTTTTTTCGAGTTTTCGAGTCACCCGGCCGCACCCTGGCACAACCATTGCTTTCTCAGAATGCCGAGAGCGGGCTCCGAAAGCGACGGGGTTCGCGAGGCACCAACAGCTCGCCGCCGGCATTCTCCAACGATTTTCACCCAGCCGCCGGTCGCGACAGCTTCCTCCTCTTGCCGCCTCCCTCGAATCCCCGTCGCGTCGGAGCTTTTTCCTTTTTTGGGTTCAGAAGGGTTCAGAAGCTCGTGCCCGAAAGAGTCGGCGTTCCTGGAGCCAGGTCGAGCGGGTCAACGACAATCGGGCCGAAGATGACTCCCCGACACAGCGCCGAGAGGGATTTCGGAGCCCAACCGGCCGGCGCGACCCTTCGAGGCCTGGCGGAGGGAACGCCGACTCGACCCCGCGAGAGAGTCTGACAAAGTAGAATCGAGCTCTTCGGCTTCAGCGTGACGTGGCCGCCTCTCCGGTCGCGGGGTCCGGCTCGCGGATCGCGTAGAGCGCCTCGTAAGACCTCAGGTAGAGAGTGCCATCGGCCACGGCCAGCGAGGCGGCGATGCGCTCGTCGATCTGGTTCTTCGCCAGGAGCCGATACTCCCGCCCGGCTTCGACCACCGAAACCGTCCCGTCGGTCCCCACGAGATAGACCTTACCGTCGGCGTAGAGGGGCGAGCCCCGGTGGGTGCTGGTGTGGACCCGCTCGGCGTAGAGCACCTCTCCAGAGGCTCCGTCGACCGTGGTCAACCGCCCGTTCTCGCGGCTGAGGTACACCAGGCCGTCCTGGACCAGCGGGGTCGGAACGTCGGGAGTCCCCCGCTCCAGGTGCCAGCGGGTCGAGGCCTCGGCACCGGTGATATCACCGCCGCCAGCACGAGCCTTCGCCGGATCGATCCCATAGACCGGCCCGTTCTTGGCCGAGGGCAAGACCAGCAATCCGTCGTGCACCACCGGTGAGGCCACCAGCCGCAGCGACGGGTTGTAGCCGTCTTCCGGGTTGAGACCCCCGTGGCGCCAGAGCTCGCGGCCGTCGGCCGGATCGTGTGCGGTGAGGTAGTCGGCACCGTGGATCAGCAGGTAGGCGCCTTTCCCGCTGCCGTAGACCAGAGGTGAGGCGTAGGAGTGCAGGCACTCGGCACGTGCGTCGGTCGGCCGCTGAATACTCCAGACCTCGGCGCCGGTCTCGGCGTCGAGAGCCACCACGCGTTGATCGTTGGTGTTGAGAAGCTGCAGGTAGAGCTTCCCGTCGTGCAGGAACGGGGAGGCCGAGAGGCCGAAGTACAGGGAGAGCTCGCCGTAGCGCTCCTTCAAGTCCACCTGCCAGACCTGCTTTCCGTCTCGATCGAAGGCCACCAGGGCACCCGTGCCGAAGAGCGTCCAGACGTGCTCGCCGTCGGTCACCGGTGAAGGTGAGGCCGGGTTGGTCTCGATCGCGAACTGGGCCATACCGCCCTTGAACTCATAGGCTCCCTGGTCGACCTCGCGCCGCCACAGGATCTCGCCGCCGGTGTCGACCGCCATCGCCACGAGCTTCTTGCCCTCGGTGCCGGTGAGGAAGATCCGGTCTCCCCAGATCACCGGGGTGGAGGCCGCGGCGCCCGGTAGCTCCAGTCGCCAGGCCACGTTTTCGTCCTGGCTCCAGCGCTCGGGCAGGCTCTCGGCCCGGCTGGTGCCGTCGAACCGAGGGCCCCGCCAGTGGGGCCAGCTCTCCGCCACCGCGGCGGAGGCGACCATCGCCAGCAGACCGCCGGCCACGAGCTTCACGACGTACGAGGAAGATTCTCTGGGCATGTTGGCTCCTTTGGGTGATCTATCGATTCTACGGCAAGACCCTGGATCCGGATGGCGAGCACGCCGCATCCACGCCTCGGGCCGAGCCGCCTCGAGTCCACCGTAGAGAGAACACCGGGAGACGTAGCCGTCCGCTTTTCAGGTCGATCACCCCAAATCGATTTCGAAACCTCTGGCACCGATCCTCGGGCTCTAAGAGTCTGACTCCTGGCCTGCACTTTGCATGATCGGACGCCAACGCCGCGGCCCTCGGTCGAAGCTTGCAAGCGTCGGGACAACGGTGGCGAGGATTTCCGAACAGCCCTCGCCACGATTCTCTTCAGGAGTTTGTAATGTACAAAGTCTCTAAGATCTTTTCTTGTCTGGCGACAGCTTGGTTGGTAGCCGGCAGCCTCGGCGCAACGACCCTACAACCCCTTTCCAGCCTCGATCTGGCCGAAAAGGCCGACCGGATCGTGGTGGGAGAATGCCTCGAGGTCGAGAGCCGCTGGTTCGATGGCACCCTGGTCACCCTGGTCACCGTGGGAGTGGCCGAAACCCTGAAAGGTGAAGCCGTGGAGCAGCTCACTCTGGCCCTGCCCGGTGGCATCGACACGCGGGGCGAGGTTCCCCTCGCCGTGACCTATGCCGGGGCACCGATGGTGACCTCCGGCGACGAGGTGCTCCTCTTCCTCGGCAGCGTGGCCGGAGAGGTCGCGACCTTTCAGGTGATCGGCGTCTCCCAGGGCTTCTTTCCCGTGGTCCGCGAAACCGGAGAGGCCCTGGTGGTGCAGGACCGCGGCACCCGGCGCGGCGCCCTGCCGCTGGACCAGGTTCGCTCGCGAATCCGTAGCGATCTCGCCCAGCTCGAGGCCGACGCGAAGGGTGGTACCCGATGAAGCGCGCCCTCTCCCGACCCATCGCCTCGGTCCTCACTCTCGGCCTGCTCTCGGCCGGCACCGCCTTCGGCGGCGGCCAGCTCAACGTCTTCGACTTCACCGACCTGCCCAATCTTCCGCCCGGCCCGTTGGAGGGCACGGTGATGGTCGAGACCGTGTCGATCCAGTGGGATCCTCGCTGCGTGCCGGTGAGCTACCGATTCAACACCGCGGTGCTGCCCTCGTCGGCCGAGCCGCCCCTCGACGTGGCCGCGGCGAGGCAGGTGTTCGACGACGCCTTCGACGCCTGGAACGCCATTCCCACCTCCTTCATCCACATGGAGATCGTGGGCGAGGTCAGCCGGCCCAAGACCGGCCCCTTCGATCTCACCGTGTTCGACTTCGTGAACGAGGTGAATTTCCTCGCCGATGCCTCCGATGGTCTCATCGCCTTCTCGCCATCGGTCTCTCTCACCGCGGACACGACCTTCACGGCGGGTCAGGACGTGGACGGAGATGGCGATAGCGATATCTTCGATCCCGCCGTCGAAGGCCGCGAGACCTGCGCCGATCTCGACGACGACGGCGACATCGAGTTTCCTGCCGGCTTCTACCCGGCCGGCACCATGATCGACAACGACGTGGTGTTCAACAACGAAACCATCACCTGGACCACCGGCGCGCCGGACTCGATTTTCGGCAACCTCGATCTCCAGGCCGTGGCCACCCACGAGTTCGGCCACTCCCACGGCCTGTCGCACACCGCCATCAACCAGCTGGGAGCCGACGACGGCACCACGCCGACCATGATCAACGGCGTGAGCTCGGGAGACGGCGCCGGGGAGCTGGCCCTACGCTCCCTTTCGTCAGACGATATCGCCTGGAGCTCTTTCGTGTACCCCGAGGGGAGCCAGCCCGAGGGAGCCGGGGCGTTGCAACCCGGGGATATCGCCTTCGACCACGCCTACGGGGTGATCACCGGCGAGATGACCCAGGGCGAGCTCGATCTACCGCTGGTGGGTGCCAGCGCTTTCGCGGTGGATTTCTGGACCGGAGATACCGTGTCGAGCCATGTGACCGGGACGGCACGGGCCGTGTGGAACGGAGCCTTTCTCGACCTGCTCGAGGAGTTCCCGTCGTTCCACTTCGCCAATGGCACCTACACCCTGCCCGTCCCTCACGGCTGGTACAAGGTCGGCGTCGAGGCTCTCGACGGGCAGCCGACTTTTTCGGGAGCGATCAACAACACCACGATCATCGGCGGGTTCTTCGGCCTGCAGACCTTCGACGAGGAATTCATCCTCTCCGAGAGGCCGCGGATCTTCCAGTGGCCACGTCTGCTCGAGGTACGGCCCGGAGAGCTCGAAGACGGAGTCGACCACGTGACCAGCGTCAACACGCGGCTCGACGGCTTCGACACCGTAGGTTTCAACCCCTTCACCGATGTCGACGGCTTCTTCGCCTCCGACGCTCCCCCGGGACGGCTCTACGCCGTGGCCATTCCCGTGGAAGAGGTGGAGGCCCTGCTCGATTCGGGTCTCGAGCCCAAGGGAGCCGCGTTCCGCAGCTTCCTCGCCGAGGCATCAGTACCCGCCCGCTTCGCCAGCGCTCGGCTGGTGACCGGCACCATCGACGTCGACGGCACCGTGGATCTCGACCTGCACCGGCCCCTCGCCGAGCGGCGTCCGTTCATCGGCCAGGACAACGACTACTCACCGCTCTTCTTCCAGTGGCCCGCCTTCCTCGCCTGGCGGATCGAACGGGAGATCCGCTTCGGTGCGACCCACCTCTTCCTGGTGCTGGAGCTCGAAGACAGCTTCCCCGGTGAGCTCGGCTTTGCCCCCTTCGTCGGCTTCGACATCGGCCAGGAGGCCGGCCTCCTCGGCCGCTCCTACCTCTCCGACGACGACGGCGTGACGTTCACCCAGATCCCCGGCCTGAACTTCATGTTCCGGATGATCTTCGGAGACCCCAGGACGTCGAGTCACCTCGACGGCCCCGCGGCGGGGCTCTGATCGGTTCGGCTCCCTCTTTCCTCGGAGGGAGGGAGCGCTTTGGCTCCCCATGGCTCTACGTCCCGATGTGCCGCAGACGCAGCAGCGGCGCTTCGAAGTTCTCGAGCGAGCTGAGGTCGATCACTGCCTCGAGGAACCAGAAGTTGTCGCCCCGGGGATCGAGAAGAACCTGGGTGGCCTTCCAGGTGCGGTTGCCGGTGCTCTCGAGGCGGGTGTGGTTGGCCTGGCGGGCTTCGTGGTTGAACACGAGCTCGCCGTACTCGGCCAGGAAGGGCGCGAGGGCCTGCTCGAGGCGCTCGGGGGACCACCGGTCGGCTTCGGTCGTTCCCTGCCACACGGAGTGGGAGGCTTCTTCGTAGTTGCCCTCGGAGAGAGAGCGCACCACCTGGTGGAGCTCGGCGCGAACCCTGGCGGGCAGGGCACGGGGATCGTGGAAGAGCTCGTAGGCGCGCATCTCGCGGCGTGCTTCTTCCTGCTTCGCCTTGTCCTTCTCGAGCTCGGGATGCACCATCGACTCCCACTCTTCGAGCAGACTGGTATCGGTATGCTCGATCAGGGTGCGCAGGAAGGAAATCACGTCGTACACGGCCTCGGTCTTGGCGCGTTCGGGCACGGTCTGGCTCAGGGTCTTGTAGAGCTGGCTCAGGTAGCGTAGCAAGACTCCTTCACTGCGCTGCAGCCCGTAGTGCCGGACGTATTGATTGAAGCTGTAATAGTTTTCGAAGATCTCGCGGCCGATGGACTTCGGGTGAATGTCTTCTCCCCGCACCCAAGGATGGACTTTGCGGAACACCTGGAAGGTACCTTCGATCAGCTCCAGATTCGGCATCGGGTAGGTCACGGTTTCGAGCTTCGCCATGCGTTCTTCGAAAGGGACACCTTCGGCCTTGAGCCGCTGGAACAGCTCGTCTCTCGCCTTGTCGACCTGGCGATAGAGCACCACCCGTGGATTCTCGAGGATGGCCTCCACGAGGCTGATGACGTCGAGAGCGTAGTCGGGGTCTTCGGGATCGAGGATCTCGATGGCTTCCACCAGGTAGAGAGCCAGTGCCTGGAAGAGGGAAAAATCCCACTGTAGATCTTCGTTCACCACCGCCCAGAGGTAGTCGGAGCGGGTGTCCTTCTGCATCTTGATGATGCCCGCACGATTCAGGGACCGTACGAGTATCGCCGAGTACTTTAGAATCTTCTCTTTCTTTCCCTCGGGCTCGTGGCAGCGATCGATCAATTCTCGCAGGGAGTCGAAGTTGTCGCGATCGGGCAGGTCTTGTTCGGTGTCGCGCTGCAGGAGGTCGAGCAACATGCCGTGGGTGATCCGGAACCGCGACTTCAACATTTCCGGCGGCCGATTGATCAGTTTTTCGAACGTATCCTTGTTCCAGGCCACAAACCCCGGCGGCGGCTTCTTCGGCCCTTTCTTCTTGCCCTTCTTCGAGTCTTTCTTGGCCACCTTGCGGGTTTCGATCACATGCTCCGGCGCCTGGCAGACCACGCTGCCCAGCTCGTCGAAGCCCTTGCGTCCGGCCCGCCCGGCGATCTGCTTGAAGTCACGCACCTTCAGCAGGCTGACCTTCTCGCCGTCGTATTTGCTCAGCTTGGTGAAGACCACCGTGCGGATGGGAATGTTGACCCCCACTCCCAGGGTGTCGGTGCCGCAGATCACCTTGAGCAGGCCTTGCTGCGCCAGCTGCTCCACCAACAGCCGGTACTTGGGCAGGAGCCCGGCGTGGTGAATGCCCACGCCGAAGCCGAGGAAACGGCGCATGTCCCGGCCGTAGGGAGTGTCCCAGCGGAAATCGCCGATGATCTCGCGGATCTTCTGGCGTCCGGCCTTGTCGACCAGGCGTACGCTGGTGAGGCTCTGGGCCAGCTCGGCACATTCCCGCTGGGTGAAGTTGACGATGTAGATGGGCGCCTTGCGGGCATCCATGAGGTCTTCCACCGTGTGGTGCAAGGGAGTTTCACGGTACTCGTAGTCGAGGGGGACCGGGCGGTCGTCGGAGTAGACCAGAGACACCTTGCGCCGGGTGAGCTTCTCGATTCGCTCGGCGATGGGAGCGGTATTGCCGAGAGTCGCCGACATCAGCAGGAACGTGGTGCGCGGCAACGAGATGAGGGGCACCTGCCAGGCCACGCCGCGATCGGGGTCGCCGTAGTAGTGGAACTCGTCCATCACCACATAGTGGGCCTCCATGTCATCGCCCTGGCGCAGGGCTCGATTGGCCAGCACCTCGGCGGTGCAACAGACGATCGGCGCGTCGGCATTGATGCTCGCGTCGCCGGTCTGCATGCCCACGTTCTCGGGACCCAGGGTGTCGCAGAGGTCGAAGAACTTCTCACTCGCCAGGGCTTTGATCGGGCTGGTGTAGAAGCAGCGCTTGCCTTCACACAACGCCTTGAAGTGCATGCCCAGAGCTACCAGGGACTTACCCGAGCCGGTGGGCGTGTTGAGGATCACGTGACGCCCGGCCATGATCTCGAGCAGGGCCTCTTCCTGCGCCGGGTAGAGCTCGAAGCCCACATTCGCGACCCAGCCGAGGAAGAGGTCGAGGATTTCGTCGGGATCGTCCACCCCACCTGCCGGCAGGTGGTGGATCAGGCTCTCCTCGAGAGCAGCGGATTCGGGAGCTGGGGTGGACACGGTGGATACCTCTTCGGTTGGCCGAGCGTTGAGAAACTACTGTACCCCAACGCCCTCGGTCTCTTGCCTTGATTCCCCTTCTCTCGCCCAGCGGGAGAGAGGCCAGAGGGAGGATCTGCCTTACTCCCCCTCTTCCATCTCGGAAGAGACGGCTGACGGGCGAGGGTCCGCGAAGTGCTGACGCTCACTCAGGAGCCAGGCTGCGAAGAGCCCGAAGAGCGCAGCGGCGAGGACCGCGGACAGGCCGAGGAAGCGGCCCCCGGACAGGCTGATGCCGCCCAGAGCGAGGACCGCCAGGCGTGCGAGCTCGGAGGGAAGCACCCAGTGGCGGCCCTCGAAGAGCGTGCCGAGATTGGCCGCGGTCCAGGCGACCAGGAGCCCGACGGTCACCGTCTCCAGGGTGGAGAGCTCCGAGCCCCGGAAGAGCAGGAAGACGGTCAGGCCGATCAGGCCGAGGAAGTGCAGGAGCAGATACGGGACCAGGCGCAGGGGGAGATCGGCGTCGAACTTGCCGGCCTCGCCGTGGGTCAGGGGAGTGTGTCCCGATGCGCTCCGAGGGGCCCACTCCGGAGCCCAGGCTGGGGGCTTGACCCACACCTTCACCCGCTCCCTCCAGCTCGGTGCCCGGCGGCTCAGGTGCCAGAGATCGACGTAGTAGTGCACGTTGGCCCACAAAGGATTCCAGCTGGCCAGGGGTTTGGTGATGCCGTAGGTGGGCTCCTCTTCCTCCGGCTGGAAGGTGCCGAAGAGGCGATCCCACACGATCAGGGTGCCGGCGTAGTTCTTGTCGATGTACTTGGCGTCACAGCCGTGGTGCACGCGGTGATGCGACGGCGTGTTGAAGATCCACTCGAAGGGTCCGAGCTTGCCGATGGCCCGGGTATGGATCCAGAACTGGTAGAGGGTGTTGAAGCTCTGGCAGGCCAGGAACATGAGGGGCGGGAAGCCGAGCCACGCCAGGGGTAGGTAGAACACCCAGCTGAAGAAGGGCTGGAACGAGCCCTGACGCAGGGCCACCGCCAGATTGAACTCCTCCGAGGAGTGATGCACGATGTGTGCGCCCCAGGGCAGGTTGCTCTCGTGGCTGATGCGGTGGAACCAGTAGTAGAAGAAGTCGACGCCGAGAAAGCAGACCGTCCAGGCCCACCAGTGGTCAGCGATCTCGAGCAACCGACCGTGCTCGAAAATCGCCACGTAGGCGCCGAAGACGAGGGTCTTGGTGAAGACCCCGAGAACCTGCTGCAGAATGCCGCAATGCAGGTCGTTGATCGCGTCGTTCAGGCGATAGAGCTTGCGTTTCTGCCACCAGCTCAACCCCCATTCGACGCCGATCAGGGCGAAGAACACGGGAATCGCCAGGGCGATGTAGTCGACGCCTTCCATGCTCGCCTCAGGCCGGCGCCCGGCGACGCCTCGACTTGCGACGACCGAGGATTTCCTTCAGGAATCGCCCCGTGTGGCTGTCTTTGGTCTTGGCGACGGATTCGGGAGAGCCGGCCACCAGCAGCTGGCCGCCACCTTCGCCACCCTCCGGCCCCAGGTCGATCAACCAGTCGGCGGTCTTGATCACCTCGAGGTTGTGCTCCACCACGACCACGGAGTTGCCCTTCTCCACCAGGCGATGCAACACCTCGAGCAGCTTGCGGACGTCCTCGAAATGCAGGCCGGTGGTGGGTTCGTCGAGAAGGTAGAGCGTACGACCCGTCGAGCGTTTGCAGAGCTCGGTGGCCAGCTTCACCCGCTGGGCCTCGCCGCCGGACAGGGTGGTGGCCGGCTGACCGAGGCGGATGTACCCCAGGCCCACGTCGTGCAAGGTGGAGAGGATGCGGCGGATGGGCGGAATATTCTCGAAGACCTCCAGCGCCTGCTCGACCGGCAGGGCCAGGATCTCGGCGATGTTGAGATTCTTGTAGCGCACCGCCAGGGTCTCGCGGTCGTAGCGCTTGCCGTCGCAGATCTCGCAGGTGACGTAGATATCGGGCATGAAGTGCATCTCGATCTTGATCTGCCCGTCGCCACTGCACGCCTCGCAGCGTCCTCCCTTCACGTTGAAGGAAAAACGCCCCGGCTTGTAGCCGCGCACCCGGGCTTCCGGGGTCTTGGCCATGAGGTTGCGGATGTGGTTGAACACATTCGTGTAGGTCGCCGGGTTCGAACGCGGGGTACGGCCGATCGGGCTCTGGTCGATGGCGATGATCTTGTCGAGATGCTCCAGGCCGTCGATCCGGTCGTGCTCGCCGGGGCGATCGTGGGAGCGGTAGAAGTGGCGATCGAGAGCCTTGTGCAAGATGTCGTTCACCAGGCTGCTCTTGCCCGAGCCGGAAACCCCGGTGACCACGGTGAAGAGGCCCAGGGGAAAGGCCACGTCGAGATCCTTGAGATTGTTGTGGCGGGCGCCGCGGATCCACACCTGGCGCTCGGGATCGGGCTCCCGGCGCTCGGGGATGGCGATCTCCAGCGCGCCGGAGAGGTACTGCCCGGTGAGCGAGGCGGGATTGGCCATCAGATCCTCGGTCACCCCCTCGGCCACCACCTCGCCGCCGTGCACCCCGGCACCGGGGCCGAGGTCGAGCACCCAGTCGGCAGCGCGGATGGTGTCTTCGTCGTGCTCCACCACCACCACCGTGTTGCCGAGATCGCGCATGCCCTGGAGGGTACGAATCAGGCGTTCGTTGTCGCGCTGGTGCAGACCGATGGACGGCTCGTCGAGCACGTAGAGCACTCCCATGAGCTTGGAGCCGATCTGGGTAGCGAGGCGAATGCGCTGGCTCTCGCCGCCGGACAGGGTCGCGGAAGAACGTTCGAGGGTGAGGTAACCCACTCCGACGTCGGCCAGAAAGTGCAGGCGGTCGTGGATCTCCTGCAGCACCTTGGCCACGATCTCCCGTTCCCGCTTGGTGAGATCGAAGCTTCGCACCTCTTCGAGCAGCCGGCTCACGGGCAGATGCTCGAGCTCGTCGATCGAAAAGCCGCTCATCTTCACCGCCAGGGCCTCGCGACGTAGCCGCCGGCCGTCGCAATCCGGGCAGGTATCGACCGACATGTACTTCTCGATCTCGGTCCGGATGCCCGCCGAGTCGGTCTCGCGGTAGCGGCGTTCGAGGCGGGAGACGATGCCCTCGAAGGTTCCCTGCCAGGTGTAGCTGGAGCGTTTCCCTTCGTAGGAGAACTCCATCTCTTTCTTGCCGCTGCCGAAGAGCAACACGTCGCGCACCTTTTTGGGCAGCTTCTTCCAGGGCGTCTCGAGGGAAAAACCCATGGCCTCGGCGAGGTTTTCCACCATCCGCATCTGGAACGAGCTCGAGCCCTCCCGCCACGGGCCGATCGCCCCGGCGGAGATCCCGCGCTCGGGGTCGACCACCACCTTGTCGGGGTCGACCCCCATCAGGGTGCCCAGGCCCGAGCATTGGTTGCAGGCGCCGTAGGGGCTGTTGAACGAGAAGAGGCGGGGGGTGATCTCGGTCAGGCTGGTGCCGCAGTCGATACAGGCATAGTTCTGGGAAAGAGTTTCTTCCCGCCCGCCCCGGGGCGCCAACACCACCAGACCCCCGCTGACCCGCAGCGCCGTTTCCAGCGAAGAGGCGAGGCGTTTCTCGATGCCGGCCTTGACCACCAGTCGATCGACCACGATGTCGATATCGTGTTTCTTCTTCTTGTCGAGGGCGGGCGGGTCGCCGGAGAGGTCGTGTACCTCGCCGTCGATTCGGGCACGCACGAAACCCTCTCTCGACATCTGACCGAGCTGTTTCTTGTACTCTCCCTTCTTGCCCCGCACGAAAGGAGCGAGGATCTCGAGACGGGTCTTCTCTTTCAGAGCCATGACCCGGTCGACCATCTGCTGCACGGTCTGGGGCCGGATCGGCTGGTCGCAGCTCGGGCAGTGGGGAATGCCCACGGAGGCGAAGAGCAGCCGCAGGTAGTCGTGGATCTCGGTCACCGTGCCCACGGTGGACCGCGGGTTCTTGGAGACGGATTTCTGCTCGATGGAGATCGCCGGCGAGAGCCCTTCGATCGAGTCGACGTCCGGTTTCTCCATCTGCTGCAGGAATTGACGGGCGTAGGTGGAGAGAGACTCCACATACCGCCTCTGGCCCTCGGCGAAGAGAGTGTCGAACGCCAGCGACGACTTGCCGGAACCGGAGACTCCGGTGACCACGACCAGCTGATTGCGGGGTATCTCGACGGTGACGTTGCGCAGATTGTGCTCGCGAGCGCCGCGAAGAATGATTTTTTCCATGGGCCCCTTGAACCGGATCAGTGTGGATCGAATGCGGACGGTGATTCTAGTACGGTCACCAGGTCCGTCCGAGGTCTGCTTGTCTGGTCGTTCCCCCGAAACACAAACGGCTCGGCGGCACACGAGCGCCGGCCGAGCCGTGGGTGCGGAGCCGAAAAGGCTCAGAACGTGTAGCTGGCGGTGACGCCGGCCAGGTGCACGAAGGACTCGTAGTCGGCCTGGATCACACCTTCTTCGAAACCCTCGGCAGTGATGTCGTCGATGAAGAGCGCCATGTAGTAGGTGTCGAAGCTCCACTTGTTGCCGTTGAAGCTGTAGCCGATGGTCGGCGACAGGCGGTCGGCATCGGGAATCGAGGGCCGCAGTGTGTCTGCGGGCACCGCACCTTCTTCGAACAGGAATCCGAAACGCCACTCGTTACCGCTGGCGAGCTGCTTGTTGAAGCCGAGGCGGTAGGAGAGGGTGTCGTCCCAATCTTCGCGCAGATCGATGTCGTCCACGAAACCCGGCACATTGTTGTCGATATCGACCGCCAGGGTGTCGAAGGCCGACCAGCCGGTCCAGACCACGTCGATCTCGTAGGTCCAACCGGTCGCTCCCTGCCAGGCCAGGGCGATGGCCGCCACGTCGGGCAGCTCGAGATCGGCGGTGCCGGGGCTGTCGTTGAAGAAGGGGCTCAGGGGGCCGAAGTTCTCGAAATCGATGTTGCCATCGATTCCGACGGTGACACCGGAGCGGTAGGTGAGACCGAAGGAGTAGCCGTTGCCCTTTTTGTGCAGAGCCACATTCCAACCGAAGTCGTCCCCGGTGCCGGTCAGGTTGCTGGAGCCGATCACCTCGAAACCGTTGAAGGGGTTACCGTCGAGGTCGATCGGAACCTCGCGCGAGAACTCCTCGATCTCGGCGTCCACGTAAGTGACACCCAGACCGATGCTCAGGGTATCGGTCAGACGCAAGGCGACGTTCGGGTTGACGTAGAAGGTCACCAGCTCCGACTTCCGGGCCGAAAAGGTCACCGGCCGCTGCTGCCAATCCGTGACCAGACCGAACGGGTTGTTGATACCGATGCCCCAGGCGAAGTTGGAGCTCACCGACTGGCGAAAGTAGAAATGCGACGGCGTGGCGAGGTTGCTCTCCATCTCGAAGGTCTGCTCGTTGAACAGACCGAAGCGCGGATCGCTCGAGGTGATCTCGGTGTCGCCACCGGCGGTGATCAGGTTGGTGCCGAACTGTAGCTCACTTCCTTCGAGCCACACCAGGGCGGCCGGGTTGTACCAGTTGGCGGCCGCATCGTCGGCCTGGGCGACCCAGGCACCCGCCATGCCCGAGGCCTTGGCTCCGTTCTCGTAGATTCCGAAGCCGGCGCCGAAGACCGGGGTCGTGACGAGCGCCAGGGCCAGCAGGCTCGCCGCGCTCTTTCTCAGACAGAAGCTCATGGGATGTCCTTCCTGCCGCTCCGATGGGTCCGCGGCGATTGGTAGTGAGAGGCTGAATTCGTGAAAAGCTATGGCTCCCCGAAGGCACCCGCCGAACGGTTCGCTGGCGATGCGGCTTCGGTTGACTTAAGATTTCGTGAGCGGGAGCCTGGGGCGTCGTTCGATGGCTCGACAGAGACGGCGGGAGCGCGTCCCGGAGCCGGGTGTGGCTCACAACCCGCGGACAGCAACTTAGTCGAAGGCAGGCGGTCTGTCAATCTCTCGAAATCGACACTCGAAATCTTCTCCGATACCGTGGAAATCCACGAAGAATCTGGGTTTGTGAGGAGCAGCATGGAACAAGGCAACGAAACGACGCGAAGGATCGAAGAAAAGGTCGGCGTGTATCTCTCCGAGCTTTTCGACGACGGTATCTACCACGATGTCGACTCTGGCCACTACTACGTGACCTTCGGCAGCACGGTTCTCGAGATCTCGGTGGACCCCCACGAGGCCGACGAGGCTCTGGTGATGGTGATGGCCTACTGTGCGCAGGGTGTAGAGGTGGACGAAGACCTCCTCCGCGGTCTCATGGGGCTGAACCACGACCTGCCCTTCGGCGCCTTCTCGCTGGTGGGGAACGACATCTTCTTCCAGTACGCTCTCTTCGGAGACACCCTGGAGCGCAGCAACCTGCTCAACGCCATCACCGCGGTGGCGACCATCTCCGACGACTACGACGACCCGATCGTCCACAAATACGGCGGGGAGCGCGCGCTCGACCGGATTCGCCAGACCGGAGGCCGGGCCCGGCGGCGGAAACGGCCCAAGATCGAGGTCAACTAGTCGAGCTCTACCCTGTCAAGATTTCTCGCGGGGTCGAGTCGGCGTTCCTTCCACCTGGCTCCAGGAACGCCGACCCTTTCGGGCACGAGTTTCTGAATCTGACAAAGTGGAACCGAGGAACCCGCAGTGACCCGACATCTCCCACCCTGTCCCGAATCTCCCAACTGTGTGAGCAGCGAGCATCACCGGGAGGACCGGCGGATCGAGCCTCTACCCTTTGCGGGAGGGGCCGAGGCGGCCATGGATCACCTCGAGGCGCTGATCGCGGAACAGTCCGGTGCACAGATCGAGAATCGGCAGCCCCTTTCCCTACACGCCACGTTTCGTTCCAAGATCCTGCGCTTCGTCGACGACCTACACGCCGTGGCGGATCCGGAGACCTCCGTCATCCACTGGCGGTCGGCGTCGCGAACCGGCTACTGGGACTTCGGCGCGAACCAGAGGCGGATCGAATCCCTCCGCGAAGGGTTCACCCGAACAGGCTGAGCTGCTGGCCCGCGGTCCGTTCCTCCACCTCCCCGGGCCAGGTGGGCATCTCCTCCAGCTCGGGGCGGAGTGCCACCAGCTTCCGGTGGAACGAGCGAGCGAGGGGCGGCGCGTAGAAATCGTTGGGGCAGTGGGTGAAGAAATACGGCCGCCTGCCCTCCGCGATCCATCCCGCCACGACCTCGGCCCAGGCGGCGAGCCAGGGCTCGTTCACCTCCGCATCGGGGTGACCGATGAACCGCACCAGCGGATGAGGGCTCAAAGGGGCGATGCGAATCGGCAGGGCCGGTTTCTTGTGCCGCGCGGTCACCACGTCGGGATGCTCGGCATCGCCGCTGCGCAGGGAGCGGGTATCGAGCAGGATGCGCTCACAGGCCCAATGGCTCAGCATCTCGTCGAGAGATCGCGTCAGCTCGGGATCTTCGTAGAACGCCAGGTGCCGCACTTCCACCGCGAGCTGGATCTCGCTCGGCAGGTTGGCGAGAAAACGGTCGAGCACATCGAGGCGATCGGGGCCGAAAGAGGCCGGCAGCTGCACCATGACCGGCCCCAGCCGAGGCCCGAGAGGCGCCAGGCGATCGAGGAAGGTCTGCACCAGGGCCCCGGCATTCACCAGCCCGAACCGATGGGTGATCTCCCGGGGTAACTTGAAAGCGAAGCGAAACGTCTCGGGCGTGGCGTCGCGCCAGCGGAGCACGGTCTCGGCATTGGGCAGGCTGTAGAAGGTGGTGTTGCCTTCGACGGTGTTGAACACCTCGGCGTATTGCGCAAGGAAGTCTCCCGCCTTCGAGCCGCGCCGGTAGAGCTGACCGACCCAGTCCTTGAAACCCCACGAGGGGCACCCCAGGTGAACCCCGGAAACCGTCATCCGGCGCGGTAGAGATCGGGTTGTGCGAAGGGCACCAGGGCCAGGACCACCGCCGGCTCGTAGAGGCCCTGACGGTCGATCAAACCCTCGGTGAGAAGACCCACCGCCCCTTCCCGGTGTTTGGAGTTCGAGCGCCCGAAAACGAGATCGTCGGCCTCGCCCAGCTCCTTGCCAGCGCGGACCAGCTCCACCACCGGCGGCGGCAGCTGGAAGGTGGCGGTCCGGCTGCGGCCGAGCCGTCGGCCCGAACGCACCACCACCCAGGCAAAGGCGTCCATCGAGCCCTCCCCCTCGGCGATTCCTCCTTCGAGGCCGACCCAGAAGTCGGCCTGCGGCTGGAGCTCCGCGGCGTTGGCCACCCGGTTCTCGGCTCCACGCAGGGTTTCGGCATCGGACCGCGGCTGATCGGCGACCCCCGAAGAGACCGAAACCGAACGAATCTCCAGAGATCGACCGGGGAAGACCCGGCTGAAGGCGGACCGTGCCGCACCGATCTTGACGGGGTTGGTAGAGGCGAGAACGACGAGCATGGTGACCTCAGGGTGCCAGGCTGCGATCGATCCAGGTCGCGGTGGTCGTCGCCAGCTCGTCCAGAACCTCTTCGTCGGTGCGCCCCGAGCGTTTGAGCACGTGGAATCCGTGGTCGGCTCCATCGACCACGTGCAGCCAGGGCCCCTTTCCGAGCTCCGCCAGCACCGGGAGCAGCAGCTCCATCTCGGCCAGCTTGTCGCGAGTGCCCTGGAGAAAGAGCATCGGACACTCTAGGTTGCGCAGATGTGCGGCCCGTTCGATACCGGGTTTTCCGGCGGGATGCAGGGGGAACCCCACGAAGACCAGGCCGCGGACCCCCGGCAGCCCCGCTTCCGCGGCAGCGGTGGAGGTCATCCGGCCTGCCATCGACTTGCCCCCGGCGAAGAGGGGCAGGTCGTGAGCCTGCCGCGCCCCTTCGGCCACCGCCGCTCGCACGGTGGAGACCAGAAGTGGTTTGCGGTCGGGCCGCCGGGAGCCCTTCTCCATGTAGGGAAATTGATAACGCAGGGTGGCGATGCCTTCGGCCGCCAGCCGGTCGGCGAGGGCCCCCATGAAGACGTGCCGCATGCCGGCACCTGCACCGTGCCCGAGCACCAAGAGGGCTCGGGCGTCTGCGGGCCGCTGCAAGAGGGCCGAAACCGGCTCGGCCGCTTCGGCAGGAGGGAAAGTTAGCTCGAGGATCTCTGTTTCCATGATCTGCCGCGGAGCTTACCAGCCTGCGTGCCTCGAAACGCAGTGGGGTCAGCGGACGGCCAGCAGCTCCCGTCCGCCCGGACCGCGGGAGGCCAGCACCACCACGGACAGGTAGAGCAGGCCGCCGAGCAGGAAAACCGACGGGCTGCCGAGAGCCTGCTGCAGGAAGATGGCCCCTCCCATGGCGACCACCAGGCCACAGCTCTCGCTCTGGCGGATGACGGCGAAGACCCGGCCCAGAAACCGTTCCTCGAGCACCTCCTGCAGGATCGAGTAGAAGGGCACCAGGATGAGGGTCACGAAGATCCCCCAGACGAAGATCACCAGCAACGAGCCCGCGATCCACGAGACCTGCGAGTAGAGCACCATGCAGAGGGCCTCGCCGGCCATGGCCAGCAGCAGAACCCTTCCCTGCCCGAACCGCCGGGAAATCCGCGAGGCGAGCAGACCGCCGAGCACGCTGCCCCAACCGAAGAGGCCGATCTGCCAGCCGAGGAGCTCGTCGCTACCGCCGAGAAAGTCGCGAATGAAGAACGGGGCCAGAGGCATCCAGGTGCCGGTACAGAAGAGAGACACGAAGAGCAACACCGCGAGCTGGCGGGCCACGCGATGCTGCCCGAGGTACTGCCAGCCGTCGACGATCTCCCGCCAGGTGGAGCTCTCGCCCTGCCTCTCCGCGTCGCCGCCCGCGATCGGCCGCAGATGGACCCCCAGCAGGAGCACCGCACTGATCAGAAACGTCGCCAGGTCGACGAGCAGGGTCACCTCGAGGCCGAATCCGGTGAGCAGGTAGGCGCCGAGCACCGGCCCCACGACCAGCATCAGATTGGAGGCGCTCTGATCGACCCCGTTGGCCTCCGACAGCTCCTCCTTGCGCACCACCAGGGGCAGAGCCGCGGCCTTGGCCGGCTGGAAGAAGGCCGTCATCACCGAGTGCAGCGCCGCCATGAGGAAGATCGTCCAGAGGGTGGGGTACAGCAGGACCGCGGCCATCAGACCGGCCCGGCCGATATCGGCGAGGATCATCACTTTTCGCTTGTCGAAGCGATCGATCACGGCCCCTGCAAACGGCGCAACCAAGGCTCCGGGCAGACTCTCGAGCGCCACCAGCAAGGCCAGGCTCATCACCTCGTCCCGGGTCTGGAAGAGATAGATCAAGAGCCCTACCTTGCTCACCTGGGAGCCGATCATCGACAGCAAACCGGCCAGCCAGAGATTGCGAAACGACGCCTGGCCGAGAAGACGAAAATCGGAGAACACTCGGGGGGCCCTCGGTGGAGATTTGCCGGGAGAACAGGTTCCTCTTCGGGATCAATGCACATTTCGACGCAAGAAAACTTCTCCAATCTTGCTCGAAACACTCGGGCATCACCTCGCGAAACATCGCAAGATCGGAGAAGTATCGAAGACTTCTTCTCGGTTAAAGAATCGGGGCTGAAGCCCTCGTCCAGGAACAAGCTCCGAGGCGAGCCGATCGCGGGGCTGAAGCCCTCGCTGGGAAATGCGTCCTACCGGACGCGAAGGCGAAAGGAAGCATGCAAACCCCGTCGTCCGCCGCCAGACGTCTGAACGAGCTCTGGCTGGAAATCCGCCAGCTACAGGCCGCCATGGATCTCCTGGAGTGGGACGCCCGCACCTATCTACCTGCTGGCGGGCAGTCCTCTCGCGGGCGAGCGCTGGCGACCCTGACCGGCCGGATCCATCGACGGCTGGTCGCTCCCGAGCTGCACGACGTGATCGCGCGCTGCGCGGAGGAAGCCGAGCCCGATAGCCGACTCGCGGCGCAGGTGACCTGCGCACGGCTCGAGGCCGATCCGGCGCGGAAGGTTCCCGAAACACTCGCCAGGGCGATTGCCGAAGCCTCCAGCTCCGGCCTCGCGGCCTGGGAGCGGGCCCGCTCCGAAGGTTCGTTTTCTCCGTTCTGCGAACCCCTGGAACGCCTGGTCCGGCTGAAGAAGGAACAGGCCGCGGCGATCTCGTCGGAGCTGCCGGCCTACGACGTGCTGCTGCAGCAATTCGAGCCGGAAGCCACCGCGAGCCAGCTCGAGCCCCTGTTCCATCACCTGCGCGTCGAGCTCGGCGAGCTCGTCCGCCAGCGGTCGACCCACGGTTCCGGCTCGAACGCGGAGAATCCCTTCCGCGGTCGGTTTTCGGCGGCGGGCCAGCGTCGCCTGGCCGAAGGTATCGCCACAGCGCTCGGCTTCGACTTCTCGCGCGGCCGCCTCGACCCCTCGACCCACCCGTTCTGTGTCGGCCTGCATCCCAGCGATGTGCGCCTCACCTGGCGCTGGCGGGAGGACGACCTGCGACCCGCCCTCTCGGGCCTGCTGCACGAGACCGGGCACGGGCTCTACGAGCAGGGCATGCCGGCCACCTCCTGGGGGACCCCCATCGGTCGCGACGCCTCCTGTGGCCTGCACGAATCCCAGGCCCGGCTGTGGGAAAACCACGTGGGGCAACATCCGGGCTTCTGGCGCTGGCTCGGGCCGAAGATCGCCGCGATGTTTCCGGAGCAAGGGGAACATGCGCCGGAGTTGTACCTCCGGACCCTTCGAGAGGTGCACCCGTCACCGATCCGGATCGAGGCCGACCCCACCACCTACGATCTGCACATCGCCGCCCGCTTCGAGCTCGAGAAGCAGCTCTTCGACGACCGGCTCCGGGTCGCCGACCTGCCCCAGGCATGGGACGATCTCTACCTCGACTACCTCGGGCTTCGGCCCGAAGGCCCCGTGCAGGGCGTGCTGCAGGACATCCATTGGGCCGAAGGTTTGTTCGGGTACTTCCCCACCTACACCCTGGGCAACCTGGCGGCCGCGCAGCTCTTCGCCGCCGCCGAGTCGACCCTGGGAGATCTCACCTCCTCGTTCGCCCGGGGAAATTTCGAGCCCCTTCGAGAGTGGCTCCGGGAGCACGTCCACCAACACGTCAGCCGGTACCCGACCCCCGAGTTGATCCGTCGCGCGACCGGCCGAGAGCTCTCCCCTGGCCCCCTCCTCCGCCACCGGAAAGATCTGACCCGACCGATTCCGGCAACAGTGCCCTGATTGCCAGAGCGATCGCTCAAGATCGACGAAAGACCAGTCGAAACATTCAATCACCGCTTCTCGACTCTTGTTCTTTCTTCGATCTGTCTATATTCTGGATGGATCTACCTGGTGAATTGCCGTTTCTGCACGAGGACCGAGGCATCGATCCAAACCCTGAATCGATGCTCGATGTCGGTCTCGCTCAGCCCAGGTTTTTCCGTCTGCCCGGCTCCAGAGATCGGATCTCGGGCTTCCTCCAACTTCGGGTGCAAACCCAGAAGGGAGACTCTATGAAACGTTCGCTATACCTGGCAGGAATCGCCCTCGTGTTGATTCTGGCCACCACCATGGCCATCC
>CAZMEL010000043.1:0-38474 GCA_964565225.1 uncultured Thermoanaerobaculia bacterium
GGGGTGTGTCGTCGGCGTTGCGCCAGGCGATGATCCAGGCCACGACGACCAGGCCGAGCAGCGCCGCGGTCGTGGAGAGTCGGGGGCCGCGGGCTGCCGTAGGGGCCGCGGCCCTCGAGGAACGCCTCTCGGCGTCGGGAGGCGGCTGGATGGAAGCGATCACCCGGTAGCCCCGCTTCGGCAGGGTCTCGATGTAGCTCGGGTCTCGGGCGTTGTCTCCCAGGTGCCGGCGGAGCTCCGAGATCGCGCGGGAGAGCGCCACCTCCTGCACGTGGGTATCGGGCCAGACCGCGGACAGCAGCTCGTCCTTCGAAATCACCTGCCCCGGCTGCCGGCAGAGGTGGAGAAGAACCTGCATCACCTTGGGCTCGAGGCGAGCCTCTCCCTGCCGGCCCGTAATCGTCCCCTGGGCCGGCTCGACCGACCAGTCTCCGAGATGGAATGGATCCACGAACGACCTCCAGCAGCGAGCCTGCTGGAGCATAGCTCAGTGGGGCGGGTGGTGGTGCTTCACCCAACCCTCGGCCCGGTGGATTTGGAGCAGACTCTGGCCGGCATCCCGACGCCGGAAGAGGTCGGCCAGGTCGAGGGTCGTGGCGAAGCTCTGGTCGGGAAGGAAGCCGAGGTCCGAGGGTGGCACCCGGACCTCGAGCCTCAGCTCGGAGTCGAGAGGGTGCTCGATGGCGATGGCCTCCCGGCTCCCGCCGATCGCCTGGATCCAGAAGACCACCTCGAAAGATTCCGGCATCTTCCACCGCGCCACCCAGAAGGTCCGCCACATCTCGCCGCCGTCCCCGCCCCGGATCTGACCGACGACCAGGAGCTCGGCGTCTCGGATCGGGCGGGCCTCGAGAATCTCCAGGCGACTGAGGCTGGTGAGGAGGACGTGATCGGCGAAACCTTCGAGCACGAGGTCGTCGCCCTCGATTCGCCAGCTCGCGAGAGGAGCGGGGTTGCTCTCCCAGCCCTCGGCGTCGAGGACGGTGAGGATCCTCTCCTGGCCTTCGACCCGGGTCGGACGGGTGAGGCGGAAGAGGCGTTCCCCCGCGGCGCGTTTCGGGTCCAGGGCGAGGCGGCATCGCTCGGGCGTCGCCGGCTCTTCCGGGCACATCAGGAATCGGACGGCCTCTCCCGGCACCAGGGCGCCGACCCGGCGAGGGAGGTAGAGGCGATGGGTGTCGGGATCGAGCTCCGAGTAGAGGTAGAGATCGGTCCGTACCCGGGCGGCGACAAATGCCTGCTCGAGCTGATCGGCGGCGATCCGAAAGGGTGCGGGCTCTGCCGGAGCGGCTTCCGCGGACAGCAGCAAGAGGAGGAGCAGCAGCGTGGCTCGGACGAAGGAGAGGGTTTGGCTTTGCATGACGGAAAGAGCACCAAGAAAGTGTGGCGAAACGTGGACCTTGGCGAGAAACCTCGCGGGCGAATGGGCTCCGAAGGTTTTCCTAAGGAAATCATCAAGGTCTCTTCGAGCCTTTCGAGCCGGGATTTCCCAGGATGAGCGTCGAAGGCGAGCCCGTCTTCTCGATCGACTTCCAGGAGACTTCCATGCCAACCGAGACCACAGTCGCACCACCGAGCCCGACGACCGGGGAGAAAAGCTTCTTCGGCCACCCCCGGGGCCTCTCGACCCTTTTCTTCACCGAGATGTGGGAGCGCTTCAGCTACTACGGCATGCGGGCCCTGCTGATCCTCTTCATGACGGCGGCGGTGGCGGAAGGCGGCCTGGGCTTCGATGCGGCCACGGCGGGTGCGGTGTACGGCCTCTACACCGCGGCAGTGTACCTCGCGGCCCTGCCCGGGGGCTGGCTCGCCGACCGCCTGTTGGGGCAGCGCCACTCGGTCTTCCTCGGCGGCGTGTTGATCGCCGCGGGGCATTTCACCCTGGCCCTGCCCTGGCAACCCTCGTTCTTCGCCGGCCTGGTGTTGATCGTGCTCGGCACCGGGCTGCTCAAGCCGAATATCAGCGCCATCGTCGGCCAGCTCTACTCGGCCGACGACGAGCGCCGCGACGCCGGGTTCGCCCTCTTCTACATGGGCATCAACCTCGGGGGTTTTCTCGCGCCGCTGGTCTGCGGCTACCTGGGCGAGCAGGTGAGCTGGCACCTGGGTTTCGGGGCGGCGGGGGTGGGAATGGTCCTGGGGTTGGTGCAATACGTGGCCGGAAGCGGCACGTTGGGTGGGGCGGGCGAGCTGGCGACGACCCCGGAGGCCGGCTTCCGGCGGCGAGTGCTGGCGGGTCTCTGTGCCTTCGGGCTCGTTCTGCTGGCGATCGGCGGCTCCCTGGCAGCGGGCTGGTGGCGGCTCGACGTGATCCAGCTGGCCAACGGTGCCCTGCTCTTCATGTTCGCCTCGGCGGTGGTGTTCTTCGTCTACACCGGCGTGGCCGGAGGGCTCTCGGGGGAAGGCAAGCGGCGTCTCGGAGCAGTGGCCGTGCTCTTCCTCTTCTCGGTGGTCTTCTGGGCGGGATTCGAGCAGGGAGGCTCCTCGTTCAGCCTCTTCGCCCGCGACCATACCGACCGGACGATCGGCGGCTGGGAGTTCCCGGCCAGCTGGTTCCAGTTCGTGAACTCGGCCTTCGTGATCGCGCTCTCGGCCGCCTTTGCGGCCCTCTGGCTGCGTCTCGGGCGGCGTCAGCCGTCCGTGCCCGTGAAGTTCGCGCTGGGCCTCGGGCTCCTGGGTGCGGGGTTCGCCGTGCTCACCTGGGGCGCGCGGCTGGCGGCCGGTGGCGAGAAGGTGGGGCTGGGCTGGCTGGTGGCGGTGTACTTCCTGCACACCTGCGGCGAGCTCTGCCTGAGCCCGGTGGGATTGAGCACCACTACCCGCCTGGCTCCGAAACGGCTGGTGGGGCAGATGATGGGCGTTTGGTTCCTGTCCATCGCCATTGGCAATCTGCTGGCCGGGCAGGTGGCGGGCAGTATCGCCAACCTGGCCATGGACGAGGTGTTCTTCCAGGTCTTCGTGGTCAGCGTCGGCGCGGGGCTGCTGATGGCGATCCTCTCCAGGCCGGTGCAATGGCTGATGGCCGGCGTGCGGTGAGTAGCCGCCAGGAGCAGGGAGCCTGGTAAGCTCTGGAGGTGTCGTCGGACTCTCGACCCAGCGTTCGCACCTCCCTCTCCCAGAAGGTTCTGCTGGTGGCCTTCGGCCTCGCCGTTCTCGTCGTGTTCCTGTTGGCGCTCGAGGGGGTCCTGGCCCTGCTCGGCCTCGGCGACGCCGATCCGTTTCCCGATCCCTTCGTGGGTTTTCGCGGCAGCACCAGCCTCTTCGTTCGGGCGGAAGAAGAGGGCGAGGCACGCTGGGTCACCCGGCCGAACAAGCTGGAGTTCTTCAACGCACAATCGTTTCCCGTGGAGAAACCGCCTGGATCGCTGCGGATCTTCACCCTGGGCGGCTCCACGACCGCCGGTCGGCCCTACGACGACCGGGTCTCTTTCGCCCGCTGGCTGGAGCGGTACCTCGAGCTCGCCGAGCCCGGGCGAGGGCACGCGGTGATCAACGCCGGGGCGATCTCCTACGCCAGCTACCGCGTGGTGCGGTTGATGAAGGAGCTGGTGCGCTACGAGCCCGATGTGTTCGTGGTCTACACCGGCCACAACGAGTTCCTGGAAGAACGTTCCTACCGCGATGTCCGGCGCTCGGACGATCCCCTCGACAGCCTGCGTGGCTGGCTCGTCCGCCGCCGGACGACGGTGCTCTTGCGGCAGACCCTGGGTCGCAGCGAAAGCGAGGAGTCCGAGGAGGGGCCCGAAGAGGGCACGGCAACCCTCGGCGACGACGTTCGGACCCGGCTCGATGTGTGGAACGGGCTCGACGCCTACCGCCGCGACGACGCCCTGGCCGCGGACATCGTCCGCCATTTCGCCTTCAACCTGCAGCAGATGGTGGCCATCGCCCGAGCCCACGACGTCCGCCTCTTGCTGGTGGCTCCGGCGTCGAACCTCAAAGATTTCTCCCCATTCAAATCGCAGCACCGCGACGACCTCACCGCCGCGGACCGGCGACGGTTCGAGGGTCATATGCGGAAAGGTCACGAGCTCCTGGCCTCCGGCGAGAGCGCCGCGGCCGTGGAGGCCTTCGCAGCGGCCCGGCAGATCGATCCGGAGCACGCGGAAGCGGCCTTCCGCCAGGCGCGCGCCCTGTGGGACGACGGTCGGGCCGAGGCAGCGCACCCTCTTTTCGTGCGGGCGAAAGAGCTCGACGTGGCGCCGCTGCGCGCCCGGGAGGTCTTGGTCGAGCAGGTGCGAGAGACGGCGCGCGACGAAGGGTTGGTATGGGTCGATCTGCCCGCCCTCCTGGCCGAGGGCGACCGCGGTTGGCCGCGAAGCCCGACCCCGGGAGCCGAAGCGTTTCTCGACCACGTGCATCCCGATCTCGAGATCCACGCCTTGCTGGCGGCGGAGCTGGTCGATCGGCTGGCCGAAGCGGGATTGATCGAGCCGGCCTCGAGCTACGGCGAGGACGGCCGGCGGCGGATTCGCGAGGAGGTCTTGGCGTCTCTCGACCGCTCCTACTACGCTCGGCGCGACCTCAACCTGGCCAAGGTTCTGGGATGGGCGGGCAAGCTGGAAGAGGCCGAAGCGCCCCTGCGGCGGGCGGCTCGGGAGCTGGTCGGTGTGGCCGATCTCCATCTGAATCTCGGGACCCTGCTGCAGAAGACCGGGCGTCCCGAGGAAGCGTTGGTGGAGCTCGAACGCGCCCGGGAGCTGGCCCCCGGCTCGCCACGGGTGTTCTTCAATCTCGGGGTGGTCCACGCTCGCCTGGGGCAGCTGGAGCAGGGAGCCGAAGCGTTGCGCCGGGCTCTGGAGCTGCAGCCCGACTGGCCGGAGGCGCTGCACAACCTGGGGGTGGTGGAGCTCGAGGTGGGCGACGTCGCCTCGGCGGTGGAGCACCTGCGACGGTCGGCGGCGCTGTCTCCGGAGGTGGCCGAAGTGCAGCTGGCGCTGGCCCGGGCGCTCCGCCGCGCGGGCGAGGACGATGCGGCCGAGGCCGCCTACCGGCGAGCGGTGCAGCGGGCGCCGGAGTCCCTGGAAGCCCGGGTGGAGCTGGCCGTGGCCCTGGCGCGCTCGGGCCGGGGGCCGGAGGCGGAGCACGAGCTCCGGCAGATCTTGGAGGACGACCCCGAGAACGCCGAGGCGCACTACAACCGCGGCCTGTTGCTGGCGGCCCGGGGAGAGCTCGACGCGGCCCGCACGGCCTACGAACGAGCCATCGAGGCGGCTCCGGGGCACGCCCTCGCCCACAACAACCTCGGTATTCTCCTCGCCCGGCAGGGCGATCTCGACGCGGCGCGGCGGCGTCTCGAAACGGCCATCTCGCTCGACGACGAGCTGGCGGAGGGGTTTCTGAATCTGGGAGTGGTGTACGACCGTGGTGGCCAGCCCCATCGGGCGTTGCAGTCGGTGGAGCGAGCCGTGTCCTTGGCGCCGGATGTGCCGCGGTTTCGATTCGCCCTGGCCATGCTGCTCTTCGCCTCGGATCGGCTGGACGACGCTCGGCCCCATTTCGAGGCCGCCCGGGCGGGCGGCCTCGAGCCTCCCGCCGAGATCGCCACTCGCCTGGGATGGGACGCGGTGGAAGGGCCAGGAGCGGAGGGTTCGAAGGGATGAACGGAGAGCCGGAACGAGAAGATCCGGGGTATCCTTACCCCTCGGCGGCTCCTCCCGGCCGCGGCCCAGAGTCCCACCGTCCCAGGAGGTCAACCATGCGTGCGATTTCCACCGCAGTCTTTCTTCCCCCGTTCTTCGTCGGCGTTCTGGCGAGCCTCGCCGGTGCGCAAGAAGGGGCGCCCCCGATCTTCATCGATCGGGTCGACGTCAACGTGGTGAATATCGAGGTCTTCGTGACCGACGAAGACGGCCGGCCGGTGCTGGGCCTCGGCGAAGAAGACTTCGAGATCTGGGAGGACGGGCGCCAGGTGGAGATCTCCAACTTCTTCGCCTCCGCTCGCCCCGAGCGGGTGCTCGAGGATCTGGAGCGGGATCGCGCGATGGTCGAGGGGCGTCGACGTCCGGCGCCGCGACGGTTCGAGCGACCCGACAACCAGCGCCTGCAGCTGATCGTCTATATCGATCACTTCAACATCCATCCCAACAATCGCAAGCGGGTGCTCACCGACCTGGAAGGGTTCGTCGAGGACCGCCTGAGCCAGGGCGACCGGATCATGCTGGTAGGTTACGACCGCTCTCTCGAGATCGTTCGCCCCTTCAGCGACGATCGTCAGGATCTGGTCGAAGGTCTGCGCAGCCTCGGCAAGGTCACCGGACGGCGTCTCCAGGACAATGCCGAGCGTCGACGCCTGATGTGGTTGATGCAGGAAGCGGCCGACAACGGCGATATCGATACGGCGTATCAACACGTGCGCAGCTACGTGCAGTCGACCCGCAACGATCTCGAGCACTCGATGGAAGCCCTCGGCCAGGTGGTACGTTCCCTGGCGGGGCTGCCCGGGCGCAAAGCGGTTCTCTACGTGTCCGACGGCCTGCCCATGCGTCCCGGCGAGGAGCTCTTCGAGCATCTGCAGAATCTGTTCAGCCAGCAGGCTCTGGCCGACACCGGAGGAGGCCCCGGCTCGGTGGTGGATCCCAGCATCGAAGCCCTGCGGGAAGATCAGTCGCAGCTCTTCGCCGCGGTGACCCGCGATGCGAATGCCCATCAGGTGACCCTCTACACCCTCGACGCCCGGGGCAGCACGGGTGAGTCCACGGCTTCGGCGGAGTTCGGATCGCGGGGTTCCGGCGCGGCGGGGCGGATCAACTTCGACACCATCCGCACCTTCAATCTCCAGGAGCCCCTGGTGGAGATCGCGGTCGCCACCGGCGGGGAAGCGATCCTCAATACCTTCAATTTCGACGACGCCTTCGACGATCTCGGGCAGGACTTCGATACGTTCTACTCCCTCGGCTACCGCTCTCCCCACGGCGGAGACGGCAAGTACCACGAGATCGAGGTCCGTACTCGGAATCCCGACCTCGTGGTCCGACATCGCCAAGGATTCGTCGACAAACCCCAGGCGGAGCGGGTGGCCGATCGCACGTTGTCGTCCCTGCTCCTCGACCTGGACAAGAATCCTCTGGGTGTCGAGGTGGATTTCGGGCCCCCCGAGAAGAAGGGGCGGAACCGCTATCTCCTTCCGGTGCTGGTGCGGATTCCGATTCGTGAGATCAGCCTGTTGCCCAACGCCGCCGCCGAGGAAGGACGTCTGCGATTCTTCCTGGTGGTCAAAGACGAAGACGGCGGTATCTCCGACCTGCACGACGCTCCCTACCCGATCAGCATCCCCACCGCCCAGATCGCCGAGGCGCGGGAACGCGAGCTGGGGTATGGCGTGCAGCTCGAGGTGCGAGGAGGAGTGCCGAAAGTAGCGGTCGGAGTGTGGGACGAGCTCTCGGGCACCGAGAGCTTCGTACACAAGGCGGTTCTGGTCGGCGACGAGCGGAGCGCAGACTCCGGCCCTTGAGCATGGAAGAGACTCGGCCCGGATTCGGGTTGCGGCTGCGCCACGGCTGCGAGTACGCGGCGGTGTCCGCGGTCAGCGCCGTGGTCAAGCTCTTGCCCCGTCCCTGGGCTCTCGGCGTGGGGGCGGCCATCGGCCAGATCGGCTGGTGGACGGGCATTCGCCGTTCCAAGGTTCTCGCGCATATTTCCCACGCCATGCCCGACGCCGGCTCCGCCGAGCAGCGGCGCACCGCGGCCCGGGCCGCCCGCAACTTCGGCCGAACGGTCACCGAGTTCCTGCGTTTCAGTGGGAGGGATCGCCAGCGGGTGCTCGATCTGGTGCAGATCGAAGGCCTGGAGGTGGTGCACGAAGCCCTCGCCAGGGGCCGCGGAGCGGTGCTGGTGACCGGTCATCTCGGCGCCTGGGCGCTCTATGTCACGGCCCTCGGCGCCGCGGGCATCGCCTCTGCGCTGCTGGTCGGCGTGCAGCGCAACGCCCGGGTCAACGAGCTGATCCTGGGCATTCCGGGCGACGCGGTGCAGTTCATCTCCAAGAGCAAGAGCGCCCCGCGGGAGATCCTCAGAGCCCTGCGCCAGAACAAGGTCATCGTCATGGTGGCCGACCACTACTCCTCCGAGCAGCGGGTCTTCGTTCCCTTCCTGGGCAAGAAAGCCTTCACCCTGCCCTTGCCCGGAGCACTGGTGGCCAAACATCGGATCCCCCTCCTGTGCATGGCCGGGCACCGCGTCGCCGACGGCACCCATCGTCTCCGGATCACCTCGATCCCTGTACCGGACGATCTCGAAGGCGACGCCTTGCGCCTGGAGGTGGCGGTGCGCTGCAACCAGGCCCTGGGCGAGGCGATCCGGCGGTGCCCGGAGCAGTACTTCTGGTACCACGACCGCTGGAAGGTGCGTTCCAAGATCGAGCCCCGGCTGACGGCCGAGGTCGAAGAATCCGCCGCCGCGACTCAGAAGTCGACGTAGCCTTCGGCCGCTCGGACCCGGGCTCCCGAACGGCGGACGCGGACCGTCACCTCGTGCCAGCGGCCGTCGTTCCGCGGGCCGCTGGGCCTGGCTCGGGAGCCCATGCCCGGGCCGGTGTGGGAGGGCAGGTAACCCAGCACGTATTGCTCGCGGAGCTCGGCGAGGACCTCGAGGATTGCGGCCTCGGTCTCGTCGAGGCGCTCGAGGGTGAGAATTCGCCCTCCGCTCTCGAGAACGGTGCGGGTCAGGAGCTCGTGCTCCTCGCGGTAGTCCACCGGATTCTTCCAAGCCGACCAGCGGGCGGCCTCGGCTTTGGCGGAGCCGGTGCGCAGCCAGTACAGGAGCGCCCGGCTCCGCCGAGCGAGCCAGCGAACCTCCCGCATGTGCAGCGAGCTGTGGCTGTCGAAGCCGTCGGTGAGCAGGATCACGACCCGGCGCCCCTGCTCACGTTCGAGCAGCTTGAGGGCGAGGTAGAGGTGATCGTTCAGCGCCGTGCCTCCGTCGGGGCGCACCCGATCGAGCCCCCGCAGGAGCCGGGGCGCGTCAGAGAGGAGGGGAGTGCGATGCAGCAGACGGTCGGAGAAGAGGTGGATCGCCGCCTGGTCCTGCGGGGTCATGCCGGCAACGAAGGCTTCCGCCCCACTCAGGGCGAACCGCAGGCGCTCGCCCCGCATGCTGGCGGAGGCGTCGATCAGGATCGCCGCGGTCAGACGCACGTCGCCGCGAGCGAAGGTGAGGATTTCCTGCCTCTGGCCGTCGTCGAGCACCACGAAGTCCTCGCGGGTCAGGTCGAGACTGCGCCGATCCTGCTCGGTGACCGTCACATAGAGCTGCTGCAGCTCTACCTCGATTGCCTGGTCGACCCGAATGGCGGGTGAGACCATCAGAGCCTCCGCGATCACCTGGTCTTCGTCGTCGAGAGCAAGGGCCTCGAAGCGGTGCTCGACGTTGGAGAGCCCGAGATCGACGACGGTTCGGTAGGGAGGGCTCACCCAGTCGGCCACGAGCTCGTCGTCGATCCAGAGCTCCACGGCGCTGGCGCCGTCGGGAGGCATGACCTCGAGCACGAACTCCGTCGAGCCGGTGGCCGGCACTCCGGGCTCGGGGCTCGAGAACAAGAGAGTCGTCTCTTCGCCGAGGCTGGCTGTGCCGCTGGTCAGGATCAGCAGCAGGGCCGCGGCCAGCTTTCGTTTCCAGCTCTTCATCGCGAGGAGCCCGCCTCTGGGCCGAGGGCCGAGCCGAGCTCGGCTCGGCGGTTTCGGGCGGCCGCGGCCAGCTCCTGGCGGGCTCCCTGGGTGGTGCTTTGCGGCCAGGTGTCATACCGCCGGGTGGGTGAGCTGAGAGTGCGCCCCGGGTCGATCCGGGCGGCGATCTCCGCCGCCTTCTGCGGCTGGTTGGAACGATCGTAGAGGTGGGCCAGGAGGAGACTGAGGCCGGGCTCCCCGGGAGCGGCGCGCAGGGCGTCTTCGAGAATCGCCATGGCGGCAGTGGTCTGGCCGGCCTCGAGATGCCGACGCGCGAGCTGCTGCCGGGCGAGGATGTGTATCCATTCGCCGTCCACGTTGCCGCGGTCGCTCGTCGCCAGGGTGTCGAGGATTTCCTCGGACCGGCGCCCCTGGCCGATTCGCGCGAGATTCACCGCCAGCCGCAGCCGGCCTTCCGGGTCGCCGGGATCTCTCTGCTCGAGCTCCTCCAGGTAACCCACCGCCTGCCGATACTCGCCGCCTTTTTCGCTTCCGGCGGCGAGGCCCAACAAGGCGCCGCGATGGCCCGGTGCCAGGCGGCTGGCGGCTTCGAGCATACGCTGGCCGAGGGCGATCAGGCCCGCGGTCTGCAGATCGGCGCCCAGGCTCACCAGGGCGTCGGCCGCTCGGTCCGGATCTCCTCCGGCGCGGGTGTAGGCGTTGGCGAGAGCCGCGATGGTCTGGCGACTGTGGGTCACCAGAGAGTGCAGGCGCCGGCCGCGGTAGATGCCGTAGGCGTCGAGGTGCAGTGCGAGCAACGGCACGAGCCCTTCGACCTCCCGTTTCCCGATTTCGGAAGCCACGAGCTGCTGGGCGGCCTGGAGATTTCCCAGGGGATCCTTGCCGCGGCCGAGAGCCTGGGTTTCGAGCGAGATCAAGGCCTTGCGCCCGGCTGCGAAGCCACTCTCCGCCAGAACGGCGAGGGCTTCGCGGTAGCTGGTGGCCAGCTTTCGCGCGCGCCGCCCCGCTCGGGGGCGAGCGGCCGTCTCGGAAGCCTGCGCGTCGGCGTCACCTGGCTCCGAAACACTCTTGCCGGCCAGGGGAGCCACCGACTGCAGAGGGCTCGGTGAGGTGCTCGAAGAGAGAGTCTGCCAGCGGAGGTCGGTCCACAACAGGGTGGCTTCCGGGGTCTCGGCACTGACCACCAGGGCCTCCAGCGGAGGCGAGAGGCTCTCCTGGCCCGAGGCTCCGAGGAAGGCCACCTGCAGGACGTAGGCCCCGGGGTCGACTCTGGAGAGGCGGAGCCGAAGGTTGCCGTTGTCGGTGATCTCGGCGGGCTGCTCGATCGGCTCCGTCGAAGTGGCGGCTCCCATCTTCCGCAGCTGGAGCCGCGGCTCCGCGCCCGGCGCCGCGGGGAAGGAGAGAGGCAGCTCGATGTTCCGGCCGACGACGAAGACCGGGCGTGCCGCGGGAATCCGGCCCGACAGCGGAGCCGGGCGCTGGCCGTGGCCCAGGGCGTCGAACGTGGGGCTCGCCAGCGCCAGCCAGCGGTTCGGAGGCTGGGCCGCGAGCACCGAGGGTCCGCTGCCGGGGCCGCCATCGGATCCGTCGGCGGGAAGGATCAGCTCGAGGGTCCGAAGGCCGAAGGCACCGGACGCCGGATGCCGGACGAGGACCCGGAGGAGATATTCTCCAGGTGCCAGAGAAAGGGCTCCGGCATAGCTCAAACCTCCCGCGGCCAGGGTGTCCCGCAGGGCCGACAGATCGGCGGAGAACGACTCGGCGAGGAATCCACCCACCGCTGCCTCGGCGTCGAGCGCATAGGCGTAGATCTCGCTTTCGAGAAGGGGACCGTCGGCTTGCTCGAGCAGCGCCGGGCCGTCGATCTCGACGAATACGGCGACCGTCCGGTTTTCCTCGGAGGGGCTTCCGGGCTCCAGAGGAACGGCCAGGGCGGCGATGGGTAGAGTCCCCCCATCGGCCTCGCGGAAGATCAGGTTCGCGGTGGCCGCCTTGAAACCCCGGAGCGGTTGTGACCGGAGCGCCCAACCTTCACTGGCGGTGGCGGGTACGGGAGCCGTGGCGAGCAGCCAACCGAGGGCGAGGAGCCGAACCAGCACGTGCGTGAGGCCACACGGGCGGCCGGGTGCTTGTTCTGGCTTCGGGGCTCTGCCGGGTGTGGGCACGGTATCGACGACGTAGTGGATGCGTTTGGTCCCAGGAGCCTTTCCGGCTCGCGTTCCGCTGCTCTATCCTAGAAGGAGACGACCCATGAGCTCTGAAGACCCAGGGGCCGGAGTCCTCGGTGGAGGATTCCTTCTAGAGGAGATCGGTGATGGCTTCATTCTACCGCACGGTCCGTGCCGAAGAGCCGCAACTCCGCCCTGCGGAGGTGGAACTCACGCTCCGAGGAAGGCGGCTCGTCCAGCTCGTTTCCATTGCCCTCACTCTCGGCGCGTGGACGGTCGTGGGCCGTGTCGATGCCCAGGCCGAAGCCTCGGACGCGGGGCTCCTACCGACCACGGCTTTTCTCGAGACTCTCGACGTGCGCGTCGTTTCCCTGGAGGTCTTCGTCACCGATCGCAAAGGGGTCGCGATCGAAGGATTGCAGCGCGAGGACTTCGAAGTGCTGCACGACGGTGAGCCCGTGGAGCTCAGCCATTTCGCGGTGCCCCGAGTCTCCTCGAGAGGTAGCGAGATGGAAGGAGAATCGGAACCGGCGCCGGACGATGGGAGAGCGGACCCCGACGCCCTAGCGGAAGCAGGACCCGCCGTGTCGGCGATGGATCTGGTGTCCGTTCCCGAAACCGAAGAGACCGTGCACGTGGTTCTCTTCGTCGATCAGATGGAGATCTCGCCGCCCAATCGACAGCGGATCCTCGACCAGGTGCAGAGCTTCGTGGAAGATGCGCCGCCGCGGACCCGATTCCTGGTGGCGTCCTATGATGGACAGGTGAAGATCGCCCAGGAATTCACCGAGCAGAGCGCGCGGGTGACCGCCGCACTCGAATCCCTGGTGTCTCTTTCCCCCCGGGCTCTGGCACGACAAGCCGAACGCCGAGCGCTCCTGCGGGAGGGCCAGGAGGTGCTACGGACCATCGGGCAGGCCCAGCGGGCCACCAATGCAGCCCAGTTCGATTCGGCCAGGAACCTGGCTCAGAGCCAGCTCACCTCGCTGATGGGGCAGGTGGAGCGGTACGCGCAACGACTGCAGTCCGAAACCGAGCGGGGTCTTTCGGCTCTCGAAGGATTCAGCACCGCCCTGGCCGCATTGCCGGGACGCAAGGCGCTGGTGCACGTGAGTGAGGGGATCGCCATGCGTCCGGGGCAGGAGCTCTTCTACGCCATGGAAGAGATCTTCCAGGGAGGGCGTTCTCTGGACTTCGGGAACCAGGGGCAGGGAGGCAATGGCGGCGGCGGAGGCGGACAGGGTGGCGGCGGCCAAGGTGGCGGCGGCCAGGGGGGTGGTCAAGGAGGCGGTGGAGGTGGTGGAGGGGTCAGCTTCGATTCCGAAGAGAGCCTGAACGTGGCTTCCTTTGCAACCCGAGCGGAGCGGTACAGCCTCGACTCGGAGGTCCGGCGCTTCGCGGCTCTCGCCAATACTCATCGGGTCGCCTTCTACGGAATCGACGCTCGGGGCGGTCGAGCCTTTGCCAACGATGCCTCGATGACCGGCCGGATCGGCATGCTCAATACCGACGGTCTGCAGGCGGTCGCCAACTCCAACCGCTGGGAGACCTTGCAGGTTCTGGCGGAAGAAACCGGCGGTGCTCTACTGACCGGAGCCGATGTCGACGGATTTCTCCGCAAGGTGCAGGCCGACTTCGGCGCGCACTATTCCCTGGCCTATGCCTCGCCGACGACCGGCGACGGCCAGGCCCACGAGGTCGAGGTTCGCTTGCGCCGGAAAGGGGATCGGCGGCTCCGCCGGGCCCGGCTCCGGTATCGCCGCAGCTTCGTCGACCAGCCCCTGGCCTCGCGCATGGCGGCTCGCACCAAGGGCACCCTGCTGCTGGAGTCCGATCGGAACCCCCATGGGATCTACCTAGAGACCCTGGAACCGAAGGCCGGAGAGAAGAAGAACGAGGCGGTGGTGCCCCTGGTGGTGAAGATCCCTCTCGAGCAGGTCACCTTGTTGCCGCGCGGATCGGTGCACGGCTGCCGGGCTCGGCTCCTCGTCGCCATCGAGGACGAGAACGGGTTCACCGGCCCCGTCCAGGAGATTCCCTTCACCATCGAGATTCCCAATAGCGATCTGGGCAAGGTTGCGGGGCAGGACTACTCCGACAGGTTCTATCTGTTTCTGGAGCCGGGAAGCCGGCGGCGCCTGTCGGTCGGATTCTGGGACGAGACCGGCGGCGAGGGCTCTTTCGTGCGCCACGAGGTCTCCGTCGGGGAGCTCTGATCAGAGCTCCCCGACTCGATGTCTCCGGCCTCAGGCCAGGGCCGCCATCTCGTCTCCGGGCGGTGGGGGAGGCGGCACGGAGTCGGGAGTCAGGCCGATCTCCGGGTCGAACTGCGCCAGGAACTCCACCGTGAAGGCCCGGTAGGTCACGTGCAGGGGTAGCAAGAGCACGGTGCTGACGTAGGGGATCAGCAAGAAGAGGAATCCTACGCAGCAGGTGGCGATGCCGAAGACGAAGATCGCAACGCCGACGGCCAGGAAGGCCAGGAATGTCAACAGCCCCACCAGCAGGAACGGCAGGGGGTTGGCTCGGAAGATCGCCGAAAATTCTCCCCAGGCTGCCATGGTCCGCAGATTCTTGCGGTGCATGATCGGCACCACGAAAGCATCGAGAAAGAACAGCAGGTACGCGGTGAAGAGACTCAGCCCGAGGGTCACCAGGCCGAGCAGGGCGCCGAGACCCCAGACCAAGGGGGACGACCAGTCGCCGGTGCTCGAGGCGGTGTAGAGGATGTACCCGAGGCCGCCGAGCAGGAGGATCCCGACCCCGGCCGTGGCCAGGCCGAAGAGCAGGCGGAAACCGAAGAGGGAGTCACCCAGCTCGCGTTGCTGCTTCCACGGAGCCACCACCTCGGCCCGGCGAAACACCACGTTGTCGACGAACATCAGCTTGCCGCGAGAGCTGACCCACAACAAGAGCAACCAGAAGGCAAAGAGCAGCAGGATCCCGAAGGCCACCGCCACGAAAGCCCACCAGTACTCCACGAAGAAGTCCTTGGCGGTCGCGAGCCACTGGCGGCCGGTTTCTACGAGCTCACCGGTCTCGGGCCAGGTCGCCTGAGCGGACGGGCCCTCGGACGTGCCACCACCCCCCGGCGGGGAGAAGCTGGATCCGCTGCTCCCGCAGGAATCGGTGAGAAGGGCCAGCCAGGCGGTGAAGCCGAGTGAGAGCCAGCGGCCGATGTCGAAAGGCTGGAACAGCTGCTTCGACATTTCCTGCCAGCCTCTGCTCAGGGGACGGGTAAAAGAGTAGCTCATGAAGATCTCCGAGGTCTGCTCTCCGAAACAATCGCCAGAGCACCTTCCTTCGTACGGATGGCTCGGCGATTCTATTCCAGGCTTCCTTGTTTTCGATGGCAAAGAAAAAGGCCCCGGTACGAGCCGGGGCCTTTTGGGGAGATCCTCACCGGTTCGCTAGACCCGGTGAGATTCCGGAGAAGGTCTCAGAAACGGAATCCGACCGAGAAGCGGAAGGTCCGCGGGGTCTGGAAGTCGTTTTCGTTGAGAGGCTGACCGAAGTTCGAGGCGAGCTCGAAGTCGACCCCTTCCACCGGAGTGGTGGTGAAGGGGTTGAAGTCCTGCAGCACGGTCACGCTCTCGTCGTCGTCGAGGCCGGCAGGATCGACCACGCCATCTTCGTTGAACACGTTCAGGATCTCGGGCTGGAGGAAGAGCTCGATGTTCCGACCCCAGGCGTTGAAGTTGAACGAGTAGTTCACCGAGAAATCCGAGCGATGGATGTCGTCGGTGCGGAAGGCGTCGCGGGCGCTGAAGAAGTAGCTGAGCGCCGACGGCGGATTGGCGAACCCGGGGTTCGTGACGAAGTCCCGCGGATCGATCGTGTTGTTGGCCGCGTAGGGCTGACCGGAGAAGTAGTTCTCGAGCCAGCTCACGTTCAGCTTGTGCCGTGTCCCGTCGAGGATCTTGTAGACACCCCAGACACGCACCTTGTGACGCTGGTCGACCCGCAGATCACCAGTCGGGTAGTTCCAGCGCTCCTCGCGGTACTGCGGGTAGCTGAGAGCGGTGGCCGACACCGGACCGCTGTTGGTCGTCTCACCCACGAAGTTGCCCTCGGTGTTGGACAACGTGTAGTTGCCCGCCAGAGTGAAACGGTCGGTGAAGCGGTAGCGGAACGAGGTGTGCAGACCGAGGTACTCGCGGGTGATCCCTTCGTTGAAGTTGCCGACGAAGGTCACGTCGGCGGGACCGGTGGAGGTATCCACCTGGCCGGTGGAGAGATCGGTCAGCTCACCGTAGAAGTCGTCCCACTCGCGGTACACGACGTCGGCACGGATCAGGCCCTTGTTGCCGAGGCGCTTGGTGAGGCCGAGGGTGAACTCGTCCACCGACGGCGACTCGATGCCGCCCTGGACCTGGGTGGTCGCACCGGGAACGATGTTCTGGTTCTGGAAGTTGGTGATCGGGGCGTTGGGATCGAGCTGGTTGAGATCGAACACACCACCCTGGGATTCGTACCAGGCGAAGACCGCGTTCAGCACCTGCCGCGAGTCGAGGCAGTTCACCCCGGGCGTACAGCCGACGTTGATCGGCGGGCCACCGTACTCGTAGCGCAGGGAGCCGATGGCGCCACCGGGGGAGGCGTCGTCGGCCACGGAGTTGGCGAGAGCCGCCACGTAGGTGCCGTAGGCTGCGTTCAGCACGAGGCTGCCGTCACCGCGAACATCGTAAGTCGCACCGAAGCGGGGGCTGATCTTGGAGTCGTCGGCCACGGTGGCGCCGGCGCTGTCCTGACCGTCGTTCTCGTCCCAGCGGAAGCCGATGTTGAAGCTCCACCGGTCGTTGTACTGCCAGCTGTCGTTCACGTAGAAGGAGTTCGTGTTGAACGACGTCGGGGTGGCCAGGTCTTCGTTGAAGACGGCGAACCAGCGGATCCAAGGGGTCCGCGCGGCATCGGGATCGAAGACCGGGAACGGGCTGCCGGTTGCGGCGTCGAGCACGATGTCCCCGGCGGCGTTGCGCACGATGTCGGAGCCGTAGACCGTGAAGTCGCTACCCGTCTGGTGGTTGATCGCGAAGCGAATGTCTTCGAAAGTGTCGTATCCGAAGGTCAGGTCGTGGGTACCGCCATTGTCGGTGGAGAGGAAGTAGGAGCCCTTCGCCAGGAGGTTCTTGTTGTTCCGCTCCTCGTCCTCACAGGAACCGCAGAACGTGGGCGACCAGTAGCGGAAGCTTTCACCGCGGGTGCGGATCAGGGTTCCTTCGATCAGATCAGGGACACCGCCGGCGCCGCTGCCGATGATGAAGTCGCGCTCGGAGTACTGGCCCTCTACGAAGAAGTTGTCGGAGAGGATGCCGGTGTAGTTGAGCGACTTGATCTCCTGCGGATCGGTGCGATTCGCATTCAGGCTGCGCTCGTCGAGAATGACGCCGAAATCGGTGTTGGTGCGCGAGCGGTCGATCTCGAGGTAGGAGCCGATGATGCTGTGGCTCGGATGCGGTGAGATCGTGAGCTTGCCCTCGGTCCGGGTCTCTTCGTCGGTGGTCGGGTACTGGATGTTGGTGATGTCGGTCTGGTTGGATCCCGCGATCGAGCGGTCGCGGCCGGCGCCGAAGAACCACAGATGATCCTTGAGGATGTAGCCGCCGAGGGTGCCCTCGTAGCTCTCGCTGACGTCGTCGACCCGCTCGTCGGAGAGCGGCGTGCGAGCTTCCCAGTCCTCGTTGGTGAGGTTCACGCGCAGAGAGCCGTCGAACTGGTTGCCGCCGGACTTGGTGATCGCGTTGACCACACCGCCGGTGAAGCGACCGAATTGAGCCGAAATGCCCGACACGGAGGTGGTGGTCTCCTGGATCGCGTCCTCGATGAAGAGGTCGAGGATCGAGCCGCGCAGGTTCTCGTTGATCACCACGCCGTTGATGAGGAAGAGATTCTCGAAGCTGGGTGCGCCGGCGATCGACGGGGCCGACGAGACACCGGTGTCGGCGACGCCGGGAGCCAGGTTCACGGCCTGGGTCAGGTTGCGGGCGATCGGCAGGCTGTCGAGCTCGTCCTGGGTCACGGTGGCGGCGCCGGTGACCGTCTCGGAGATCGTCGCCTGCTGACCGGTGACGATGATCTCTTCGCTGACCTCACCGAGCTCCATACGAATGTCGGAGGGGGTGGTCTGCGCGGCGGAGATCTTGACGTCGCGAACGGCGGCCTTGAAGCCCTCGAGCTGGTAGCTCACCTGGTAGTTGCCAGGCGGCAGGAAAGCCAGCTTGTAGTCACCGTTCACACTGGTGGTGGTGGCACGCTCACCCTGCAGGGAAGGGGAGGTGGCGGTGACGGTGACTCCGGGGAGCCCTCCGCCGGAGTCGTCGCTTACCCGGCCGGTGAGGGTACCCGTCGGGTTCTGGGCCCAGACCTGGGGCACCAGCAAGAGGCTGGCGGCGAGCAGGCAGATCGCCCTTGCGCCAACTTTCTTCAGGTCCATGTGCAGCTCCTTTTCTTCGCTTCCTCTCGGTATCGGAAGCCGGTTTGCCTTCTTTGATCGGCAGACCCGATCGATGCCGAAGGGGGGCATCTACAGAAATCAAGCTCGCGTTCTACGAAGCGAGACAGGTTTCCTCAGGCGAGAATGATTCAGGCGAGTATAACCGCATCTGAAATAGATTCTAGCAAGATCTGGGCCCGTTACAATTTCTTGACAATGAGCATTTCGTCCCCGGATCTGGACCGATTGGAGTCAATCTCTCCGGGTTCTTCCCACCGAGGACCGGGCCGGAGATCCGGAGAATTGGATTGCATCCGGTTTTTCGAACGGACGGAAGGTTACAGAAGATCCTGCCGTTGGAAATGCATGGCCATGTTACGATGAAAGGTCCCGGTGATGTCGAATAATACCTTTCATACAGCTGGAGTGGCGCGCCCTGATTGCCGCGGGCTCTTATGGGCTCCGGCGCTGGCGGCCCTGCTCGTCGTGCTGCTCGTCGTGGTCGCCTGCGCGCCTCGGCGTGATCTCGGCGATTCGCCCGGGGAGGAGCCGGTGCCAGTGCCTTCGGGGCCGGTCTTCGAAGAGGCCGAAGGTGCCGCGGGTATCGACTTCGTACATTTCAACGGCATGTCGGGAGAGCTCTACCTGGCGGAGATCACCTGTGGCTCGGGAGCGCTGATCGATTTCGACCAGGACGGCGATCTCGACGTCTACCTCTTGCAGGGGCGAATGCTCGGTCCCGGAAAGACCCTGGCCGATGCCCTGGCTCCCCCGGCTCCCGGCACGCCGCCGGGAGACCGTCTCTACCGCAATGACGGGCCCCCGGAAGGCAGCGGCCCGCGAGCCTTCGTCGACGTTTCGGCTTCGCTGGCGGTGTCGATGGACCGGTATGGCTGCGGCGTGGCCGTGGGCGATGCCGATGGCGACGGCCTTCCCGATCTCTACGTGGCCAATCTGGGAGCCAACCAGATGCTGCGCAACCGCGGTGGAGGTGTTTTCGAAGACGTTGGGGCCGCGGCCGGAGTCGACGATCCGGGCTCCGGGGTTGCCGCGACCTTCTTCGACTTCGATCGCGATGGTCGCCTCGATCTCTTTCTCGGCAACAACGTGACCTTCGACCAGAGTGGGGCCACGGTCTGCGAGAGTCTCACCGGCGCGCGGGACTACTGCGGCCCGGGAGCCTATCCGTTCCAGGGGGATCGCCTCTTCCGCAACCTGGGGAACGGCCCGGACGGCATCCCTCGATTCGGCGACGTGACCGCGGCTTCGGGGCTGGCCGCGGCGCCGAGCCGACCGACCCTGGGAGCGGTGGCGGCCGATTTCGACGGCGACGGTTGGCAGGATCTATATGTCGCCAACGACGGGCAACCGAACCACTTGTGGCGGAATCTCGGGGACGGCCGTTTCGAAGAGGTGGCCCTGCTCTCGGGCGCGGCCCTCAACGCTTCGGGTGCGGCGGAGGCGAGCATGGGGGTCGATGCGGGAGATGTGGACGGCGATGGCGACCTCGATCTCTTCCTGGCGCACCTGGTCAAGGAGTCCAACACGCTCTACCGCAACGATGGTCGGGGCGGGTTCACCGACGCTACCGCCGTTTTCGGCCTGGCGGCTCCGAGCCTGCCGTTCACTGCCTTCGGCTCGGCGTTCCTCGATTTCGACAACGACGGCTGGCTCGATCTCCTGGTGGCCAACGGCGCCGTGACCCTGCTCCCGGAGCTCGTGGGGATCGGGGATCCGTTCCCTCTCCACCAGCGCAACCAGCTCTTCCGGAACCTCGGCCTCGGCACCGGGAAGGTGCCGCGATTCGCCGAGGTGAGCCCGAAGGAAATGCCGGCCCTGGCGCGCTCGGAGGTCAGCCGCGGGCTCCTGGTGGGGGATCTCGACAACGACGGCGATCCCGATGCCCTGGTGGTCAACAACGGCGGACCGGTGCGATTGTTGTGGAATCGAATCGGGCAGGAGCACGATTGGCTCGGGGCTCGCCTGGTTACCGGCTCGCCGCCCCGAGAGGCTCTCGGCGCCGAGGTGGCTCTGCTCGGACCCGGTGGCCCGCTCTTGCGGCGGTGGGTGCGGAGCGACGGGAGCTACAGCTCGGCGGGAGACTCGCGGGTGCTCTTCGGTCTCGAAGGGATCGCACCTCGCGCCGCGGGAGATACCTTCCATCTCCTCGTGCGATGGCCCGACGGCCGCCGGGAGCGGTTCGAAAACGTACCGATGAGACGCTACAGCACCCTGGTGCAGGGGACGGGGCTCGCCGAGCCGGAGCCCGCCTCCCTCGCCGATGCGGCCGGGCTCGGGTCGTGAGCCACGCCTCGCGGGTGGTCGTCGCTCTCGCTCTCGCACTCGCATTCGCACTTGCTCTGGCGGGCCTGGGCTGCGGCGAGGTGGCCGATGCGCCAACGGAGAGGGTCGGGCAGCCACCGGCCACTCCGGCGAAAGCACCGGGTGCCGGAGTCGAGCTCGTCGATCGGGCAGCTTCTGCCGGCCTGGGCTTCGTGCATCGCAATGGGCGAGTGGGTGGCTTCCACATGGCCGAGCTCATGGGATCCGGAGTCGCCCTCTTCGACCTCGAGAACGACGGCGACCTCGACCTGTACCTGGTCCAGGGTGGTTCCCTACCCGGCACGAAGAGCTCCCAGCGGGCCGGCGATCGTCTCTTCCGCAACGACACTCGCCGGGCCGACCAGCCGAGGTTCGTCGATGTCACGGCCGAGAGCGGCCTGGAGGCGAGCGAATACGGCATGGGAGTGGCGACCGGAGACTTCGACAACGACGGCTTCACCGATCTCTACGTCACGGCCCTGGGGGCCAACCAGCTGTGGCGCAACCGGGGAGACGGCACGTTGGAAGAGCTGGCCGCACGGCTCGGGGTGGGAGATGGGCTCTGGGGTGCTCCGGCCACCTTCTTCGACTTCGACCGCGACGGCTGGCTCGATCTCTTCCTCGGAAACTATCTGACTTACGATCCCGACTCCGCACCCGCCTGCGCCGATGCCAGCGGTCGGGCCGACTATTGTGGGGCCGTGCGGTTCCCCGGGCAGCCCAATCGGCTCTGGCGCAATCGGGGTGGCGAGGCGAGTGGTTTCGAAGACGTCACCACCGCCGCGGGTCTGTCGGGAGTCGAGCCGCAGCGGACCCTCGGCGCCCTGGCCGCCGACCTCGATGACGACGGCTGGCCGGATCTCTTCGTGGCCAACGATGCCGGCCCCAATCGCCTGTGGCGCAACCGGGGGGACGGTACGTTTGCCGAGGACGGCGCCCTGGCCGGGGTGGCGGTCAACGGACGCGGCCAGGAAGAAGCGAGCATGGGAGTGGACGCCGCCGATCTCGACCGCGACGGCGATCTCGACCTGGTGGCCACTCACCTGGTGATCGAGACCCACACCCTGTACGAGAACCGCGGCCGTGGCCTGTTCACCGACATCACCGCCGCCAGCGGCCTCGGGCCGCCCTCGCGTCTACATACCGGCTTCGGCGCCGTCTTTTTCGACGCCAACGGAAACGGCTGGCTCGATCTCTTCGTGGCCAACGGAGCGGTGCAACACATCGCGGAGCTGGTGCGGCGGGGAGACCCTCTTCCCCTGCACGAAAACGACCAGCTGTTCCTCCATCGGGCGAGCGGCGGTGGGATCGGTTTCGTGGAGCTCCCCGCACCGTCTTCCATCGGCGATGAAGTCTTCCCCGGGCCTTCCTCGGTGAGCCGGGGAGCCGCGGTGGGAGATCTCGACAACGATGGCGATCTCGACCTGGTGGTGACCAACAACGGAGGCCCGGTACGTCTGTGGATCCAGCGGCGGAAACCCGCTCCCTGGATCGGGCTCGATCTTCGCACCGGCGATTCCGGTCGACCCGCTCTCGGAGCCCGGGTCGATCTGGTTCTTCGTAGCGGAGTGGTCAGGGCCCGAGCCGCCAGCGACGGGAGCTACCTCTCGGCGAGAGATCCGCGAGTGACTCTGGCTCTCGGTGATCCCGAAGATCTGCGGGCGATCGAGGTCCGGTGGCCGGACGGCACTCGGGAACGCTGGCCGCCGGTGGCTCCGGGGCGCTACCACACCCTCCGGCAGGGCGAAGGTGAGCTAAGATCCGGAGGATGAGGACTTCTGCCGATCCATCGTACGGTACACGCCGCGCCCGCGTCGGTCCGGGGCCGATGCTCGTGCTCTGCGGTCTCGCCCTCTGCGGTTGGATCGCCTGTGGCTCTCCCGGAGACGGGCCGACGGGGAGTGAAACGTCTCTCGAGCCGTTGCTGGAGATCGATCTCAGCCGTGCCGAGAGCGGGGTGCGAGAGCAGCTGGAAGAGCTGCGGCAGACGGTAGAAACCTCCCTCGACCCGGGGGAGCCCGAGGTCGGAGATGCCGAGCTGGCGCAGCAATTCGCCGATCTCGGCCTGGCCTACATCACCTATGAGTTCCTGGAGCCGGCGGAGGTCTGCCTGCGCAATGCCCGCACCTTGCGGCCGGAGGACTACCGCTGGCACTATCTGCTCGGCTACCTGCGCATGATCCAGGGCTACCTGCCCGAGGCTCTGGATCTCTACCGTGCGGCCCTCGAGATCGAGCCCGATTTCCTGCCGGCGATCCTGCGCCTGGGGCGTAGCGAGCTGGAGCTGGGACGCGCCGCGGCGGCGTTGCCCTGGTTCGAGCAGGCGCTGGCTCTCGAGCCCGCTGCCGCCGCGGCCCTGGAGGGCCTGGGCAAGGTCGCCAGCGCACAGGGCGAGCCCTCGAGAGCCGTCGAGCATTTCCGTGCGGCCCTCGAGCTCGAGCCGACGGCTTCGAGCCTGCACTATGCTCTGGCCCAGTCGTATCGAGACCTGGGCGAAACCGACCTGGCTCGGGTCCACCTGGAGAAAGCGGGAGACGTGGCGCCACGGATTCCGGATCCGTTGATCAATCCGCTGGCGGACCTGGCCGAGAGCTCCCGTTTCTACCTGGTGCAGGGAGCCGAGGCCATGGACGACGGCAATTTCGCCGCCGCCGCTGCCGCGTTCCGAGCGGCCGTCGAACGAGACGAGGATAGCTTCGAGGCGCGGCGAGGCCTGGCGATCGCCCTCGATCGCCAGGGAGACCGGGACGGGGCGGTGGCGGCCTTCGAAGAAGGCTTGGAGGTCTCCGCGGATCCCGCCGATCCGGCGGCCCGTCGCGAACGGCTGGGATTCTTGACGTCCCTGGCGATCCTGCATTCGGACTCGGGACGCAACGACCTGGCTCTCGAGCGCTGGGAAGAGGTGCTCGCCCTCGATCCCGACCAGCCCCGAGCCCTGCTGCAGGTCGGCAACGCCCTGGGGCGCGAGGGCCGGCTCGAAGAGGCGATCGAAGTCTATGGCCGGCTGCTGGAGGTCATGCCCGACTGGTCGGTGGGAGTGCTCGAGAAGCGCGCCACGGCCCTGGTCAACATGGGGCGTGGCGACCAGGCGGTCGCCGACTTCACCCGGGCCCTGGAGCAGGCGCCCGACGACTCCGAGCTCCGCCTGCGGTTTGCCGCCGCCCTGGAGCACCTGGGGCAGGGGAACGCCGCCGCGGAGCAGAGACGCCTCGCGTCGCGCCGGGAGGGCGCGGACGGCGATTCTCCCGGGCTCGAACGGGCCCGGCGCCTGATGCGGGAAGGCAAGCTCGAAGAGGCAGAAGAGCAGCTGACGAGGCTGCTGGAAAAGAGCCCGGACGACCAGGAGGCCCGCCTCGAGCTGGCGTCGATCCTCGGGCATTCGGGGCGTTTCGCCGCGGCTGCCGAGGCCTTCGCCGAGGTGCGGGAAGCCTCGCCCCGACACATGGGTGCCCACCGAGGGCTGGTGATGTCGCTGCTCCTCGATCGCCGCTATGGGGCGGCCCGCCAGGCCTTGCAGGATGCCCTCCGTACCTTTCCGCGGCACGCGGGTTTCGCCCTGACCCAGGTCGAGCTCCTGGCCACGGCGCCGGATCCCGAGGTGCGTGATGGCTCGATGGCCCTGGAGATCGCGCTGCGGGTGGAAAAGGAACGGCGCGACCCGGTGAGCCGCCAGGCCCTGGCGTTCGCCCACGCCGCGGCCGGCGATTACGAAGCGGCGACGGCGCTGCAGCAAGAGCTGGTGGCCGAGGCGCGCGCGGGGGGTGATCCACGAGTGGTCGAGGCGCTCTCGCGCCGGCTCGAGACTTTCCAGGCGGGCCGGCCCTGGATCGCCAGTCGACCCGAAGAGATCGTGGCCCTGCTCGGAAACAATCCCTGAGCTCGGTGAGAGGACGTGTCGAAGTGAGCACCATGATTCGAATCTGTCTTTTTCTGGCCCTCGGGCTGATCACGGCGCCGATCGCCTCGGCCGAGGACGAATCCGCGGCCGCCGAAACCTTTTTCGACGTCCTCGATGTCGAGGTGGTCAATGTCGAGGTTTTCGTGACCGATCGCGAAGGACGCCCCGTCACGGGTCTGCAGGCAAGCGATTTTCGCCTGCTCGAAGATCGTCGCCCGGTGGAGATCACGAATTTCTACGCCGTCGAGGACGGCCGAGCGCTCTCCGACGCCGAGCCGTCTTCCGGGGAGCCGGCCGAGGATACAGCCGCGCAGGAGCGGCCTCGGCTCCGGCTCGATCCCCTGGCGCGCTCCCGGGAGGTTCCCGAAGATCAGCGGCTCTCGCTGGTGATCTACTTCGACAATCTCTTTCTCGAGCCTTTCAGCCGCAACCGGGTGGCGCGGGAGGTCCGCACCTTCCTGGCGGAGAAGGTTCGGCCGGAAGACCGGGTGATGGTGGTCACGTACGAGCGCTCGCTCCACGTGCGGCAGCCGTTCACCAGCGACAAGCAGCTGGTGGCCGAGGCGTTGTTCGAGATCGAAGATCTCTCGGCCCTCGGGGTGCAGATGGCCTCGGCCCGGGCGAAGGTGATCGACAACGTGGAGAGCAGCCGGACCTACATCGAGGCCGAGGGGTTCATCGATTTCCACGCCAAGGAGGTCTTCCACGACCTCGGGCGGGGGCTCGATGCCCTGAAGGAGCTGGTCACCCAGCTCGGCGGCCTGCCGGGGCGCAAGGCGTTGCTCTACGTCAGCGATGGAGTACCGATGACCGCTGGCGAGGATCTCTTCCAGATGCTCGATCTCCAGCATGGCGCCCAGAGCACCGGAGGTCTGCGCGCCCAGAGATACAGCGCTCGCAGCCGTTTCGAGGATCTCACGGCGGCCGCCAACGCCAGCCGCGTGACCCTTTACACCATCGAAGCCTCGGGGTTGCGGGCTCACACCTCCCTCTCCGCCGAGAATCGAGGGAGCGCCGCCGGTGGGTCGCAGCTCGAGATCGACCTGACCAAGGACTTCAACGAGCGCGAGACGCTGCTGATGATGGCCGATGAAACCGGTGGGCAGGCGACCATCAGCACCAATGCCTTCGCCGCCGCCTTCGATCGCATGAACGAGGATTTTCGCAACTACTACTCCCTCGGCTACGTACCCGCGCGCAGCGGCGACGGTCGCCGACGTTCCCTCGACGTGCAGATCGTCGACAAGCAGAGAGGATGGCAGATTCGGCATCGCAAGAACTATCGCGCCAAGAGCCGCGAGATCCGAATGCAGGAAGGGATCCTGGCCACCCTGCGGTTCGGAGGTATGACCGGAAACCCTCTCGAGCTCGAGCTCGAGACCGGGTACAGCAGCCGGCGCGACGACGGAAGCTACGTGGTGCCGTTTACGGTTCGGGTCCCCTTCCGCCGAGTCTCTTTCGTTCCCCGGGAGGCGGAGCGGCATGGCCAGCTACAGCTCGTGATCGCCGTGATCGACGAGGAGGGAGATACCTCTCTTCCCACCACGGAGAACCTGCCGTTGCAGATTCCCGAGGCCGCGATGGAAGCGGTGCTGAAAGAGAACGTGGTCTACTCCGGCACCATGCTGATGCGCAGTGGGCGCCACGAGGTCGCGGTCATCCTGCGGGATGTGCTCTCGGGAGAGTCGTCGATGGTGCGGCAGGTTCTGACGGTGGGAGGTTGAGCTGAGCTCCGAGGCCGGAGAGGGCCCGAAAACGGCGAGATCATTGGTTGGGCCCCTGCTGCTCTCGCTGCTCACCTCGGCAGCCCTGGCCCTGCGCCTTCTCCGCCTGGCACATTTCGAGGTCTGGGTCGACGAGGCCGCCACCTGGTGGTACGCGATCCTCGCGAGCTCCGGGCGACTGGGTGAGCAGATGGCCCTCGAGCCGACCCCGCCGCTCTACTACCTCTTTCTCGGCCTCTGGATGAAGCTGTTCGGCGAAGGCGATCTGGCCATGCGTCTGCCGAGCGCCTTCTTCGGGGCTCTCACCGTGCCGGCGGTCTACCTGCTGGCCCGGACCTGGTTCGGAGCCCGCGCCGGTTTTTTTTCGGCGGTCTTGATCGCGATCCATCCCCTGCACGTCTTCTACAGCCGGGAGGCTCGGGTCTATCCCCTGCTGCTCCTGCTCACCGTGCTCCTCTGGTGGCGCCTGGCGAAGGCTCTCGCATCGAATGCCCGGAAGCCCTGGATACCGGTCGGAGGGCTCCTGGTGCTGGTCTGCTATTGCCATTTCTATGGCCTGTTCGTGCTTGTCGCCGTGGGGCTGGCGGTGGTGCTGCTGGCGAGTCCCGGGGCCCGCTGGCGGGGCATCGTGGCCTGTGCTCTTGCCGGTGGTTTGTTTCTGCCCTATCTCCTGCTCACCTTGCCACACCTCGAGCAGAGCGGAGCGGCGTGGTCGATCGAAGCGATGTTTCGGGCCTCCCCCGAGGAAGCTTCGTTGGCTCGAGTGATCGAGCAGCAGTGGATCGGGGCCGAGTACAGCATCTATCTTCGGCAGCTTGCGATTCCTCCCACCCCGCTGGAGATCCGCTGGCTCTCCCTCGCCGTGCAGGTGCTCTTGCTGGGTGCCGTGTTGCTCCGGGCGCGTGAGCCCGCGGGTTGGAGGCCCGTCTCCGCTCTGCTCCTCGCCTGGTGGATTCCGTTCCTCTTGCCCTGGGGCTGGAGCCAGCTCGTGCGGCCGCTCTTTCATCCCGGTCGGCACGATGTGCTCGTTCTCGGAGCGGTGGTCGCCCTCTTCGGAGCGGGGCTCGAGGCGCTGACCCGGAGCCGCCGGTCCTGGCTCGGGCCCTTGTTTCTCGTCGTCCTGGTCGCGGCCGGAGGACACCGGTTGCTCTGGCTGCAGGCCTTGCCGGCGAGCGAGCACTACCGGGAACCGGGTCGCTGGCTGGCCGAGCAGGTGCAGCCGGGAGACCGGGTCGTCGCCTGCGGGATTCGCCGGCTCGCTACCGAGAGATATGCGCGGCTCGCCGGAGGAAGGATGCCCATGGAGTCGTTTCCCGCCTCGACGGACCAACACCCGGGGTGGGCGGACCCGAGGACATTGATGCAGGATCCGGAGGCGTTGCATCGCGAGGCCGAAGAGAGAGTGGAGACCTGGCGTCGCGAGATCGGCCCCGGGCAACGACTTTTCGTCCTGCTCCAAACGTACGAGCTCACGGAGGGGGCCGCTTCCGAGACCTGGCTGGTGGACCGCCACCTGTTGGAAAATCTTTGGCTTGCCGGTTGGCGTCGGCTCGACGATGACCCGGCAAGGGCCCGGAACGTGGCGGTCTTCGAGCCGCCGATCGAGGGGAAGGTCCGAGGGGAGTCGAGCCGAGAAAAGGACCGGGAAGAGGAAACGGAGCCATGAATCCATGAAGCAGCTGCAGCCTTCGGAACAAGCACGCCTGGTGCTCGCGGTCAGCGGGCTCGTGACGGCCGCGCTCTACCTGATTCCGAAGGGCCGGTACCTGGCGTATCCGCTGATGCTGCTCTCGACCCTTGCCCACGAAATGGGGCACGGGGTGGCGGCGATTCTGGTGGGAGGGCGATTCGAGAGATTCGAGATGTGGGCCGACGGCTCCGGCCTGGCGACCTGGAGCGGCTCCTCGGGGCGCCTCGACCTGGCGCTGGTAGCCGCGGGCGGGCTCGTAGGGCCGTCCGTCCTGGCGGCCCTGGGGTTCGTTGCCGGGCGTACGGCGAAAGGCTCGCGCACCGCCCTCTGGGTCTGCGTCGTGATCCTCTTGTTCACTCTGGTCCTGGTGGTGCGAAATCTCTTCGGTGCGGTCTTCGTCGGGGCGGTGCTCCTGCTCTGCTGGCTCGCCGCTCGTCGTGGGTCCGACGAAGTGGCCCAGCTGGTGCTGGTGTTCCTGGCGGTCCAGCTCGCCCTCAGCGTGTTCTCCCGCGGGGACTACCTCTTCGTGCCCGTGGCCCAGACCTCGGAGGGGGCCATGCCCTCGGACGTCGGACAGATGGCCGCGGCGCTGTTTCTTCCCTACTGGTTCTGGGGGGCCGTTTGTGGTGCGTTCTCGATCGCCGTCTTGTTTCTGGGGCTTCGGTTCTACTGGCGACCCTACCGGGCGCCTCGTCGAAGGCGGGGAAGCCGAAGTCCGGGCTCTCGGGTCTAGGAACGGGTTGGCAAGCCTTGCCCCGCCGCCGCGGCGAGCAAGCGCTGATCGAAGGCCACGAAGGTGAGGGGATAGCGCAGCTTCTCGTGGAGCTCCAGGGCGCTGGCGAGCTGCACCGCGTCCCCCGCGCGAAGGGGGTGACGAGCCAGCACCCGGGCCGCCCATTCGGAGACTCCGGCAGTGACCTCGACGACGATCAGGCGTTCCAGATCCTGGTGTAGAGCTTCGAGCGCCCGGTTGCGCTCGGCGGCGCCGAAGCTCCCCTCGCGACAAAGACGCTCCAGTGCCGAGGTCACCTCGATCTCGGTGAGCCGCGAGATCGCACAGACGGAGTCGTGGACCAGCGTCTGGACCCCGGAGCTTCCGGGCTCGGCAACGTATCGTTTGACCAGCGCACTGGCGTCGAGGAAGAAGATCAGAAGCGATCCTCCCGCTCTTCGAGAATCGCGGCGCTGGCGCTCTCCCCACGGCTTTCGATGGGGCGAAAGGGGTCGAGCGGCCGTCGCTCGGCCACTTCCTGGGCGACGATTCCGATTCGGCTCAGCTCGTGCAGGCGAGCGTTGAGACCGGCGTCTCGAGTGGCATAGGGACGCAGCTCTGCCACCGGCCGTCCGCGGTCGGTGACCACGAAGCTCTCTCCTTCGCGTACCCGGCGCAGATAGGTGCCGAGCCGGGTCTTGAGCTCCCGGGAGCCTACAGTGGGAGCCGTTGCGGTGGCATGAGCTGTAGGGTTGCCGACCGGGCCAACGGGGTACCGATCTTCCATGATCGACTCCTTCAAAGTTGGTTTTCCCTCTTCATGTGGTCATTGTGGTTCTTTTCTCGGCCAATTGCAAGTGTGATTGCAAGTGTGTTTGCTGGTTGCTTTCCACTGGGAGGGCTCATAGGCTCTGGGCACCTCAGCGACGATTCGAACCACACGAGGTTTCCATGAAAAGTGCCAGCGACGTCAACGCCGTGCTCGAAAGGGCTGCCCCGACCGTTTATCGATCTCTTTCACCTCTCGGACGCCGGGCGTTTTATCCGCAGGATATTCCGTTCCAGGCGCAGCAGGCCCGGAATGCCGAGATCAACGGGACGATCGGGATCTTTACCGACGGACACGGAAATGCCGTGCCCCTGCCGTCGATGGCTGCGGCGTTTCAGCTCGATCGTGCCGATCAGAATCGGGCGTTCCTCTATTCCCCCGTGTCGGGGATTCCGGAGCTACGCAAGCGCTGGCGGGAGTGGCAGCGCGAGGGGCGAGGTGAGGATACACATCCTTCCAGCCTACCGCTGGTCACCGTGGGTCTGGCGCACGGTCTGAGCCTCGTCGCCGATCTCTTCGGTGGCGAGGGGCGGCCGGTGGCGATCGCTTCGCCGTTCTGGGGGAACTACCGGCAGGTGTTCCATCTCCGCACCGGCGCCGAGGTGGTCACCGCACCCGCCTATGTCGACGGACGCCTCGATCCCGAGGTCTACGAGAAGGCCCTGACCGGCCATGCCGAGGGAGAGCCTGCCATTGTGCTGGTGAACTATCCCTCGAACCCGGGTGGGTACTCTCCTTCGGCAGAGGAGATGCACGCGCTGCGGGCGTCGCTGCTGCGGATTGCCGAGCAAAGACCCCTGGTCGTCCTCTGTGACGATGCCTACGGCGGGTTCGTCTTCGACGATTCCCCCAGAGAGAGCTTGTTCTGGGCCCTCTCCGGTGCCCACCCACAGCTGCTCGCGGTCAAGGTCGATGGTGGAACGAAAGAGTTCGCCTTCTTCGGAGGGCGGGTGGGCTTCCTCACCTTCGGGGTCTCTCCCGAGAGCGATGTTGCGGTGGCTCTCGAGAACAAGGTGATGAGCCTGATCCGGTCGACCGTCGGCTCACCCGTCGCCGCGAGTCAGGTGGTCTTGTTGCAGGCTCTGCGCAGCGGCCGCGCCCGGCAGGAGATCGACGAAGTATGGAGGGTTGCCGAAGAGCGGTATCGGGCCATCCAGCCGGCTCTGGCGGCCCTGGATCCGAGCTTGTTGCGCACCCTGCCCTTCAACGCCGGATTCTTTGCCCTCCTCGAGCTTCCCGAAGAGCTGGGGCTCGATGCCGATGCCGTACGGCGTTACCTGCTCTCGGAGCACCGGGCCGGAGTGGTCTCGATCGGCAAGCGGTATCTGCGGGTGGCGACCTGCTCGGTCACCAGCGAAGATCTGCCGCGGCTGGTCGAGCGGGTGGAGCGAGGAGTCCGCGAGCTCGCGGGCCAGGTCGTCTCGGCGTCCTGAGCCTGCGATTCAGGAAACCGGCAGGCTGTGCAGGCCGGTGGTCTTTTCCGACAGGCTCTGGAGCTCGTCGGTAATGGCCAGGGAGCTGCGGACGGCGTTGGCCACCAGTGCCTGTGCTTCGGGGGTAGTGGCGTACTTCTCGAGGATCTCCCGCCCGCGATGATGGTGATGGATTTCCTCGGGATGGATGGAATCTTCGTAGAGCTTGGCGGTCTTGGTGTCGCCCACCGAGTAGCAGAACTCGATGAACTGGGCGTTGCGGATCTCGGCCACGGCCTCACAGGCGAAGGGCCCCGCCGCGATGCGCTCCAGGGTGGTCCGGAGGCCCCGCAGGTAGCGATGGAGCGGGCTGTAGCCGTCGGCGAGAGGGTCGAAACCGGACATGTCCTCGCCCAGCTCTTCCAGGCGTTTGTAAATCAGGTTGTAGTGCCGCATCTCGTCCGAGCATTGCTCGGCCAGGACGGTTTTTGCATCCACCTCCTGAGTGGTCGGCAACCAATACGCGGCGATCTCGCTGGCCTCCAGCTCGCTGGTGAGAGCGAGCTTCAAGAGAGAGACGACCTCGGGTTTCCCGTCGGTCTCGGCCTCCAGGGTCGCCTGGGCATCCAGCTGGGAAAAGAGCTCACGCATCTCTTCGAGCAAACCGGCGACAAAAGTCTTGCTATCCACGGAATCTCCTCGATATCGGGCAGTAGAGTCGAGCGGTAGCCTCGACGGGTCTTCGATTTGGAAAGCCTTGCTGGCGGTGAGCGAGCTCGCCGACATTCTGAGATTCATTAGTCTAGCAGGCGAGAACGGATTCACCACGGGTGAGCGCCGGTTGGCCCCGTGGGTACGTGGGGGCCATGGAGAAACTGGTATGCTGGAGGCTCGAATCCAGGTAAGAACAGCAATGAACCGTTGCGGAAAGGGCCGGGAGATGTCGACGAGAGGAACGATCTGGATCCATGCTCTCCTGGTTTCGATCGGGTGTGGAGTCGCCGCTGTACCGGCCTGGGGCGAGCCAGCACCGACGTCTCTACAATCGCCGCCTTCCGCCTATTTTCTGCTGACCCTGCCCGGAAATCGGGTCGAGGTCCAGTACACCCCCGGCTCGCTCGACCGAGCGGCCCGCCTCCAGACCCGCCTCCAGCTCGTGACCCGGACGTTCAGCCGCAAGGCCGACCAGGAGCTCAGTGTGGTCGTCTACATGCTCTCGCGGGAAGAGTGGGAGCAGGCGGGTTATCCGGTGTCCTACGGAATCCCGGTGCGGGTCGGCACTCAGGGAATCGCGGTGCCGGCAGCCGGCGACGAGGGCACCGTGACCCTGTGGAAGGGGTTGCTACAGGGGGCTTTGCCCCAGGTTCGGGGTCTGCCCTTGCGTGGGACTCCGGAGCAGGCCTCGACCATGGTGATGGCCGATCTCATGAGCCAGCTGCTGGTGTCGGAAATCCTGGTCGACGTGACGGGGTTGACGGGCGATGCGCCCTGGGTTCGTGGATTGATGACCCATACCAGCTTTCTCTACGGCATTCGCCAGCACGATCCCGGGCGAACGGGCGATCTCGATGTCATGTACCGGCGGCTGGCCCAGGCCAGCGGAAACCAGCGCTGGAGCGCTCGGGACTACGGCCCCGAGCTCGCCCTCGCCGACTGGATGTGGTTCCAGGCGGCGCTGCATTTCGGAGCCCAGACGATTCTCGACGAGGAAGGAAAGGGGACTCTGAAGAAGCTCCGGAAAGTGGGGCGGAAGGAGAAAGGCCTCGAGGGTGACTCTCTCCTGCTCCGGTACGAAGGGCTCAATACCTGGTTCCAGAGCACCTTCTCCGGCGTGTCGTTTCGTCCCGCCAGCTGACGTTTCTTCGAGAGTCTCGGTGCCGCCTTCAAGAGGCGGCGTCGGTCACGTAGTCCGTCGTGCCGAGCAACTCGGGATCGTCGGGATTCGGTGCTGGCAGCTCGGGGATCGGCTCGTGGCTGAACCACTCGTCTTGCGGAATCTTCGACAGCGGTGTCTTCCGCGGCCGAAAGAGCGCTCCCATCCAGAGGTCCGAGGTGTCTTGCACCACCCCGTCGTGGGCCGAGAGGTCGTATTCGATGCCGTAGTGGAGGGAAGCGCCGATCATCCGGTCTCCTTCGCGCCATTCATCGGCCACGTAGATCACTCCGTCGAGGCGCTGCTCACCCTCGGTCTCGAATCGGCCGAGGGGAAACCGTGCCTGCCAGCGCTGCATCGGCTCGACGGTCGTGAGCCCGACCCGATCGAGCACCGGTCGCTCGAAGCCGAGAAAACGATCGGTCTGGCGGGTGAGGAAGATCGCGTTCATGATTTCCGGACCGAAAAAGAAATCGGGAGTAAAAGGAGCCCGTTCGAGATCGAGTCGGAGCACCAGGAGCTCGGAGCCCACGCCATCGCCGGCCAGAACGGGTGTGCCATCGCCGAGCTCCACCACGAGGTGAAATTTCGCCGTCCGGTAGTGACCTCCGTTGAAGAGCTGGGGGTTCCTTTCGTCGTTTCCACGGTAGAACGAGGCGGCGAGTCGTGGCTCCACCCGCGGCCTGGCCGGCTTCGGCGGAAAGCCGTAGTCCACGAAGGTGTTGTTGTGAATGGTCTTCTCGCGCTCCGCGAGACGGAGCTCCTGCTCGACCGCGGATAGCTCCTGCCGCAGCTGAAGGTTTTTCCAGCCGACGATGCCGGCGACCGCCAGAAGAATCAGGACCAGCGCCGCAGCCGTTCCCTGGCGGTGCGCGACGAGCCGGGCCGCGAGGCCCTGGCCATTCCTCTGCCGAAGGCGGCGATCGACGATCAGCAGCAGGGCGAGGGCCAGGAACAGCACCACGATCGGGCGCCAGCCGGGGAGCTTCGCGGCGAGGGCGTTCCAGTCGACTCCTGCAGCTCGGGGAACGCTGTCGGCGAACTGGGGCAGAGCGTGCAGGTAGGCGTCGGGATTGGCCTGGAACTGGTGCAGGCACGAGCGGCAGCACAAGGCCACCTTCTTGCCTTTGTGCTCGACGGTAAATTCTTCGAGGGCCTTCTCATCGGGCAGGATCGGGCAGAAGGTGTTGATCTGCGCCGGTACGCCCGGCTCGGCTTGTGCGGCCGCGCGTCCCGGAGCCAGGAGCAGCAGACCGAGAAACGAGAGGCAGAGCACGAAAGGTGCGGCCTGCCCGGGGAGCCCGAGGTTCGATCGATTCATGTTCGGGTGCTCATGGGTCGGGTGCCATGGGTCAGCTGCCACCCGCCTCGGCTTCGATGCCGAAGTCCTCGGAAGAGTAGATTCGATCGAAGAGCTCCGAATAACGTTCTTCGATCACTTTGCGCTTCATCTTGAGGGTCGGGGTGAGCTCGCCCTCCTCGACGCTGAAGTCGCGGTCGAGCACTGCGAAACGCCGAACTCTCTCCACTCTGGCGAGCTGTTGGTTTCCGGCTCGGACCGGCTCCAGGAAGAGCCGCTGGAAGCGCGGATCTTCCACGACTCGGGCCATGGCGCGATTGAGGTCGACGGAGCGGCTGGAGGGGTCGGCGAGCAGCTCCGCGCGCAGCGCCTCTCCCTCTTCTCGGGTCAAGATGCCTTCTCCCGTGCCCCACTCCAGGGTCTCGATCGGGCTCGGGGCGATCAGGGCCGAGATATAGGGGCGGCGATCGCCGTGGGTGTGTACCTGGGAGATCAGAGGGCTCTGGCTCTTGATCGCACGCTCGATATTCGCCGGCGCGACATTCTTACCCCCGGCGGTGATGATCAGGTGTTTCTTGCGGTCGGTGATGCGCAGGAATCCTTCGGCGTCGACCTCGCCGATGTCTCCGGTCTTGAGCCAGCCATCCTCGACCGTCTCTGCCGTGGCGGCCTCGTCCTTGAAATAGCCCTTGAAGATGAAGGTGCCGTGGAGAAGGATCTCCCCGTCGTCGGCAATCTTGCACAAGAGGGGTGGAATGACCTTGCCGACCGTTCCCAGCTTGAAGTCCCCGGGGCGATTGATATGGGAGACGACCGTCGATTCGGTCATGCCGTAGGCTTCGTAGATCGGCAAGCCGACAGCCCAGAAGAACTCGAGAATCTCGTAGGAAATCGGGGCGGCGCCGGTGATGCAGGCGCGCACCCTGCCGCCGAAGGCCGCCCGGATCTTCGCAAAGACCAGCCGATCGGCGAGCCTGAACTGCCAGCGCAGCCCGGTTGGTACGTTTTTTCCTTCGAGCACCCGGCGGATGCGGCGTCGTGCCAGATCCTTGGCCCAATGGAAGAGCCATTGGACGGGCGCGGGCTTGCGAGCCATCTCGCCGTGGATCTTGGCGTGGGCCTTTTCGAAGATCCTGGGAACAGAGCCGAAGACGGTCGGTCGTACCTCCTGCGCCTCTTGGAGCACCTGCCCGATCGATGTGGCGTAGGCGGCAGCGACCCCGGTGTTGATCCGGGCGTAGAACGAGAGCACCCGCTCGGTGGCGTGGGCCATGGGCAGGAAGCTGAGCAGGAGATCGTCGCGATAGAACTGGATGATCTGCGCCTGCGAGCGCATCATGGCGAGGATGTTCGCGTGGCTGATCATCGCCGCTTTGGGCGGACCGGTGGTCCCCGAGGTGTAGACGAAGATGGCCGGCGACTGGGGATCGATCCGTGCCTGGATCGCGTCCACCGCCGCTTCGTCGAGTGTGTCGCCGCCGAGAATTCGCGACGGAGCGACGATCCGGGAATCCGCGCTGGCGAATCGCTCGGCCAGGGAGTCTGTCCACGGCACGATCGCTTGCACGCTCGACGGCTTGCTCAGAGCATCGAGAACGGTGGAGAGCTCTTCCTCGTCGGCGACGAAGACCACCCGGCTCTCGCTGTGTTGCAGGAGATAGCGCACCTGCTCGGGGCTCTGCTTGGGATAGACACCGATCGTCACCGCGCCGAGCAGCTGGCCGGCGAGATCCCAGACGGCCCAGGGAACCTGTGTGGGGCCGAGAATGGCGATCGGGTCTCCGAGCCCGACGCCCAGCTCTCGAAGGCCATGGGCGGCGCGGGCGGTGAGCTGGTAGTACTCCTTCCAGGTCATCGCCTCCCAGCGTCCGACTCTCTTTTCGAGATGAGCCGTCGCTTCGGGGGTGTCGGCGGCTCGGCGCCGCAACACGTCCCCCATCGTTCGGGCCTCTTCCGCGACCGTCGAGACCGGATTCGAGGTATCGAGGTCGTCAATCATCGCCATCGGGTGTTTCCTCGTCGAGATCCGCGTCTCGGGTCGTGGGCAGAGCGACCGAGTGCCCTTTCCCGGCCCAGGGTGAGCCATCCCCCTCGAGATCGATCAGATGGTGCACCGGAGCGAAAGAATCGGTGAGCAGGAAGGCGTCGGTGAGGTCGAGATCGCGCTCCACGAACCAGCTCGCCATCTTGCGCAGGGAGGGCTCGAACGTCCATCGGCCCTCGAGCTGCTTCGCCGCGGCGAGGAATTCCTCTCGACTCCTGGGCGCCGGCCCTTCGGTAGCCAGCACGAGATGGTTCGACCAGCCCTTGATTCCGAAGATCGCCACGTTCTGGAACGAGCCGTTGACGCTTCGCAGGATGGCTCGCGCAAACGGACGATCGAGGCTGGCGGCGAGATTCAGGCCGAAGACTCCCCCCGGGCGGAGGTGCTGTCGGACGAGCTCGAAGAACTCCACGGTCGTGAGGTGAAACGGTACGGCGAGGCCGATGTAGGTGTCGGCGTAGATGTAGTCCCAGGTCTCGTCAGTGGACTTGAGGAAGCGCCGCGCGTCGTCGACGTGGACCCGCATCCGTTCGTCGGGATCGAAGAACATGTGCTCGGCGGTGAGCTCCGGTACCGCCGGGTCGATATCGACGAAATCGACCTCGAGGTCCGGAATCTGTCCCCGCAGATGAGTCCCCACGCTTCCGGCCCCCATACCCAACACCAGCAGGCTCTTCATCTCCGGCTGCAAGAGCAGGGCGGTGGGGGCCTGGCGGGCGTAGGCCAGCCACGGCTCTCGGGTCTCGAGGTCGACGGCCGATTGAATCGTTCCGTCTCCGGTCATGAAACGGATCCCATCGCTGTCGAAGATCTGGATGGTCTGGTACGGAGTCATGCGATCGACCAGGACGTCCCGGCCCGATGCGTGTCCAGAGCTGTGGGGCAGACCGGCGAAGGCGAGCAGACAGGCCGCCAGGGTTATGGCCAGGCGTTCTTCGGCCCAGGAATCGAACTGGGCTACCAGGCTCGAGACGACGGTGGCCGCCAGCAACAGCCGGAGGATCGATTCGAGGTCGAGGTAGGGGATCAGGACGAAGGTCGCGCCCAAAGTCCCGACGAGGCTGGCAAACGTCGAGATCGCGTAGAGACGCCCGGCGGTGCCACCGAGGAGCTGGAGATCTTCGGTGGCGAGCTTTACGGCATAGGGAGAGATCGTGGCCAGGAAGACCGTGGTGGGCCCGAAGAGAACCGTCGTCGCGATCAGGGTTCCGCCCGGCGATCCCCGGGTGAGGTCGCCGAGGGCGGTAACCACCGGGCGAGCGAAGAGCAGAGTGACGGTCTGTGCTACCGCCGCACCCAGGATCAGCCGTCCGAGCAGAGCCATGCTGGGCTTCCGGTCGGCCAGACGACCTCCCCAGGCATATCCGAGAGACATGGCGGCGAGGAACACGCCGATGATCGAGCCCCAGACATATACACTGTTGCCGAATTGGGGGGCCAGGACTCGGCTAGAGACCATCTCGAGAGCCATCAGAACCGCGGCGGGCACGACGACGGCGAAATAGAAGCGGCCGCGGGCGAGCCCGGGTCGGATGGATGGAGATGTCATGGGGGCGGATTATATCCACCTCGAGGGCCGATCCGTGATCGACGTCGTCGATCGAGGGCGGGTGAAATCGAGAGCACGATCTGGTATACTGGAAAGATGTGCACCGGGTAGGGGGATTGCGTCAAAAACCGCCTGCACAACATGGCCGGAGCCCAGCTCTCGTTCGCACGAGTCGACGGTCGCTCTGCCCCTTCGGGCTACGGTAGTTGGCCCCACGGTCGCGTCGACAATCACGTCGCACCGTGACCGGGCCGAGTTGGTGTCGGGCTCTCACCCCGAGAGCTCTGGGGCCAGACCTTCGTAGCCTGCGGCTGGGATCCCTGGTGCGGAAACCTCTGACCCGAGCTCCCAACAGAAATCGCTTCGAGACCTGAATCTCCGGAATCGCTATCGAATCGGAACGTATCTGACCATGACTCAGCGGTGGTCCGCTGCCGCGAGAAATGCCGGTGCCGATACTCCGAGCCACTCTCTTTCGCCCATTCTCGTAGGAACATCGAATTACTCGTAATTCGCGACAACTCTCGGAGGACAGCATGTCCAACCCAGTCGATGACGTCTTGAGCCCAGAATCCGTTGACCCCCAGACGCCGAGCCCAGAGGCCGTAGACGAGGCCTCCCCGGCAGAGGAAGCCCAGGCGACGGAAGCCGGTGCGGAGGGCTCCGAGGCGACCGCTGCGGGAGCCGAGGCGGGGGAAGAAGCAGCCGAAGAAGTAGCCGAAGAAGCTTCTACCGAGGCTTCCGCCGAGCCCGAAGAAGCCCGGGGCGAAGAGTCGGCGACCGCAGAAGTCGAGGCAGCGCCCGCCAGAGCGGCAGAAGAGCCTGCTTCTGCCGAGGTGGAAGAACCTGCCCCTGCCGAGGCGGCGGAGGAATCGGCCCCTGCCGAGGCGGCTCCAG
>CAZMEL010000044.1:0-38443 GCA_964565225.1 uncultured Thermoanaerobaculia bacterium
TCGCGCGCGAGACCTACACGCGGTCCGGAGGTCGTTTCCCTTCAACACTTCAAGGCCCCCCCATGCAAAGCTCTCGGGGATCGAACGCACCTCACCGAAGCTCCCGTCGTGCCTCGCGGTCTTCCGGGAGTGGTGGGTGCGGCAAAGGCTCTGGTAGTTGCGGGGATCGTTCCCCGTCTCGGGGCCGCCGGTGCGAGCCAGCCAGGCGCCGAACGTCTCGCCGCTTGGCCGAACCGGCTGGTCCTGGTGTTGCCACCACCAGAGCGGCACCCGGTGGTCCACCTCCGTGGCGAGCTCGGTCTCCCCTTCGCGCTCGCACTCGACACAGAAAGGGAACCGCGCCAGGTGCTCCTTACGGTCGCCGTCGCGCCACTCGGTCCCGTAGCCTCGCGCCGTCGAGCTCGGCCGGCTCCCTTGCGGGTGCCGATCACAGAGCCCGGCCCCCAGGGGAACGAGCGCCGAGCATCCCGCGAAGCTGCAGGGCCTATACATCGCGGCCTTTCTTCACCGTGAACCCGCTGTCGATCAACCGCTGCAGGCCCTTCTCCAAAATCGCCGGGTTCATCTCGACAGCGATGCACTCCCGCTCCTCCTGGTCCGCGGCGATCACCACCGACAGCGAGCCGGCGAACGGATCGAAGACCGGGCCATCGGCCTTGAACAGACCTCGGATCAGCCACCCGTAGACCTCCGCCGGTTTCTGGTGGATATGCACCTTGTCGCGGTCGACCGGGCGGGAGAACACCCCGAGCTGGGGCTTGCCGCCCTCCCGCTGTACCCGACCCTTCGACGTCCAGATGACGTACTCGGCCTGGTGGCGGAAGCCGCCGCCGGGATAGGCGGGCCGGGAGCTGCTGGTCTTGTCCCAGGGCGCGATGCCGCGAAACACCCAGCCGCCGAGCTGCACCGCGGTCTGCATCGCTGCCAGCTGCCGCCAGTCGACGAAGACCATGAGGGACGAGCCCTCCGGCACCAGGCTCTGGGCTTCGCGGATCCAAGTCCGAGACCAGGTGATCCACGACAGCTGGTCGAGCGCATCGTTTGAATACGGCAGGTACGACCGCGTCGTGCCGTACTTCTGGTTCACGTCCTGGCGCTTCGTCGTCAGGCTGTTGCCTCCCGAGGCATAGGGAGGATCGGCCAGGATGCCGGCCACCTCCTCGCCGCCGATCAGGGATTCGATGCAGCCCGGCTCCATGATGTCTCGGCAAAACACTCGGTGTTCAATGCCTGTGTTGCTCTTCACGGTGAACCGATCTCCGGGAGCGATTCGCATGCCTCTCTCCTGTCTTGGGCCGACCGGAACGGTTGAGCTCCAAGGGCGTTCCGGCGGCTGGTTTCATGATCTCGGTGAGCCGCGCTGGCTCTCTCGGCCCACTGCCTGGCCCAGGGATTGTTGGATCCCCGACCACAGCTGGGGCCTCCGGCCCCGCAGCTCCGCCAGGGTGAGCAACGGCTCCGGCTTTCGGGTGGCGGGTGGCTCGTGCACCCGAGCCGGCGGTTCCCTCGCGGCCGGTGGTTCCCTCGCTGCAGGTGGTTCCCTCGCTGCAGGTGGTTCCCTGGCTGCCGGCGGTTCCTTCACCGGCTGGTCGCCGACCAGGTCGGAGGCCTCGGCGGGCGGGGGCGCCGCGCCCGGTCGGCAGGAGGTCTGCCGGGGATTGCGCGGCTCCTCTCGCTGCTCGAGCCACTCGATGCCGAGCTTGATTCCGGCCAGGAGCGCCGCACGACGATCACCCACCGGTTCCGCGTCGAGCAACTGCCGGATGTGATCGAGGCGTCGGACACCCACCCGGGCCAGGTACTCGAGCAGCTCGCCGGCATCCACCGGGCTCGCCGACATCATCTGCAGCTGGATCTCCGGCACACCCTCGAAGAGGCCGCTCCGGAAATAGCCGATGCCGTTGATCTGGGTTCCCTTGATCGTTTCCCGCGCCCCAACGTAGAGCAGCCAACAGGCCGCCCGCTCCCCCGAGGAGTGGTCCCACTTCGAGGCGACGTCCACCTCGTCGGGCCTCAGCTCTCGGCCGAGCACCACCCGTGCGATCTCGGCCACGGATCGCTCTCGGGGCTCCGCGGCGTCGGGAGTTGGTGCCGGTGGTGCCGGTGGTGCCGATGCCCGAACGGCCGGCTCCTCTTTCGGCGGCGACACCGAGGGAATCTCGAGCTGCTCCGGCGGCCGCTCTCGCCAGTGCTCGGGGACCCGGTGCTCGTAGTACTTGATCGAGCGCCGGGCCTGGCTGTCGGAGAGGATCACCTGTCTTGCAAACGAGAGCTCGATACCGGCAGCCTTCCAACGCAGAGCGATGGCTTTCTCCGAGCTTGTGAAACCCGAGAGCCTCTTCTTGCCGGATCGGATCTTGAGAGCATTCCAGATGCCCGACCAGTAGATTCGATCCTCATCCACACCAGCATCAGCAGCCGGCGCGCGATCTGCGCGCTCCTCTGCCTTTTCTAGATCTATATCTAGATCTATATAGGAGCGCGTACGCACTGGCTCTGCGCGCTGGGTACGCGCTGGGGTTTCGCGCTGTACGCGCTGTACGCGCTGGCCGGTCCGGCGCGCATACAGCTGGTAGTTGATGATCTGCCATCCGCGGCCGGGTAGCGGGGCGATCCGCCGCCCTCCGTGCTCCTTCGATCGAGACGACGGATCGGGGTTCTGAAGCACCTCGAGGGCCCGAGACAGCGCTTGCGGGCAGTGAATGAGGTTCAAACGCCGGGCCAGGGCCTCTTCCGTCTCGTGCACCTGGCCTTCTTCGTCCGCCAAGACGATCAGATCGATGAAGACGGCCCGGGCGACGGGATACCTGAGCTCCGGGTCGAGAATCCCGGCGAGGCTCGAGGCGAAAATGCTCTGATGGACGATCCCGTATTGCAGCATTCGCAACCCCTCAGCGCGTACGCGCCAGCGCGAACCCAGCGCGTACGCGCGGGCCCTTAGAATCAGTGCTTTGGGTGAATTGGGGAAGAACGGAAAGTGGGCCGGAGAAAGCGCTGTCCAGCGCGTCGCGCGCGCGTACGCGCCAGGCTGCGAGCCAGCAGTGTGCAAGGCTCGTGCGCCGAGCCTTGGACCGTTTCCGGGGCTTGGGAATCGGGCAGGTCATCGCCCGGCCCTCAGATCAGCGGCCGATCGCCGGAGGTGAGGCGGCATCCACTCGACCCGACAGGCGGCGAAGACGTCCCGCTCCTCCGGAGTGAAAATCTCGATCCGCTCGCAGGCCGGCTCGAGCTCGCGCACCAGGGCCTCGGCCAGGCGCCGAGCGGAGGCCAGCGCCACTTTCCGCCCAGCACTCATCGACCAGCCACCTCGGAGGATGCCGGCTCTCGAAGGGGTCCACGCCCACGACTCGTCACCCAGGCGCAACCCAGGGACCCCAAAACGGGCAAAAATCCTCCTGACGGAGGATCTTCGCTATCTTCTAAATCTTTTGTTTTGAGAACTTTAGGAGTGGTGCACCCAGGAAGATTCGAACTCCCAACCTCCTGATCCGTAGTCAGACGCTCTATCCAGTTGAGCTATGGGTGCACAAACCCGGCGGCTGTGAAGCAGCGCGGGCGGCAGATTCTAGACGAAGTGCTTTCTGGTTTGCAACACCGAGCCCGAGATTTTCTCGATCTTCAGTCGATCAGGCCGCTGAGGGGGGAGGAGGCGGTGGCGTAGAGCTTCATGGGGATGCGACCGGCGTGGGCGGCGAGCCAGCCGGCCTCGACGGCGAGCTTCATGGCGAGAGCCATGCGGACGGGATCCTGGGCGCAGGCGATGCCGGTGTTCATGAGGACTCCGTCGGCGCCGAGCTCCATGGCCACGGCGGCGTCGGACGCGGTGCCGACGCCGGCATCGACGATGACCGGGACGTTCGACTGCTCGATGATGATGCGCAGGTTGGCGGGGTTGCGGATGCCCATGCCCGAGCCGATCGGGGCGCCGAGAGGCATGACGGCGGCGGCGCCGAGGTCTTCGAGCTTGCGGCAGGTGATGGGATCGTCGCTGGTGTAGGGCAAGACGACGAAGCCTTCCTTCACCAGGCGCTCGGTGGCTTTCAACAGCTCGACGTTGTCGGGGAAGAGGGTCTTCTGATCGCCCAAGACCTCGAGCTTGACCCAGTTCCAGCCGCCGAGCTCCCGGGCCAGAAGTGAGGTGCGGACAGCCTCGTCGGCGGTGTAGCAGCCGGCGGTGTTGGGCAGGAAGAGGTACTTCTCGCGGTCGATATGGTGGATGTAGGCGTCGGCGTCGGGATCGCCGAGGTCGACCCGGCGCAGGGCCACGGTGACCATCTCCGTTCCGGACACCTCGAAGGAGCGGATCATGGCTTCGTTGTCGGTGAATTTTCCGGTACCCAGGATCAGGCGCGAACGGAAGGTGCGATCGGCGATTCGGAGGGGCTCGACCTCGAGGGACGAGCCCGATGGGGGAGCTTCGGTGGCGGTGGTCATGTCGGCTCGGAGTTCCCTATGCTGTTCGATTTGCGGTCGGTGGCCTCGAGCGAACGCCGAGGCTGCTTCGAGCATATCGCAGACCGCGCTGCCGATTGGGCCACGAGTCAGCCGGCCACGGCGGCAATCGGTAGAGGATCGACCCGCGGAGTGACCCTACGGGCGATCTCGACCTGGCGATTATGCTCGTCGACGAAGACCACGGTGGGCTGGTGCTGCCGGGCTTCTTCGTCTTCGTAGTCGGCATAGCTGCAGATGATCACCAGGTCGCCGGGGCTCACCTTGTGGGCGGCGGCACCGTTGAGCACCACCTCTCCCTTCCCCGGCTGGCCGGGAATGGCATAGGTAGCGAGGCGTTCGCCGTTGGTGACGTTGTAGATCTCGACCCGCTCGTGCACGAGAAGATCGGCGGCTTCGAGGAGGAGCGGATCGAGGGTGATCGAGCCGACGTAGTGCAGGTCGGCATCGGTGACGGTGGCACGATGGATCTTGGACTTGAGAAGGTTTCGTCGCATGGCTCAAAGACCTCGGGTATTCAGGGCAACCGGCTCGGCACCTTCGGGGCTACCGGCACGGGACGTTTGTTGGAGAGTGGATCCGGAATCGGAGTCGTGACAGGTGCGGTCGGCACGCAGGTCGATATGGATGTTGTCGAGCAGGCGGGTGGCACCAAAACGTACGGCGAGGACCACCACACATCTTCCTTCGAGCATCTCGAGCGGGTGGAAGGACTCGGCGTCGACGCAGGCCAGGTAGTCGACATCTCCGAGGGGCTCGGCATCGAGAACCTCCTGGGCCCGGCGACAGACCACATCGGCCCGCCGCTCGCCTTCTTCGATCAGCTCTTTCGCCACACCCAGGGCTTGCGAGAGAGACCTGGCCGCCGTCCGCTGCTCCTCGCTCAGGTAGACGTTGCGCGACGACATGGCCAGACCGTCGCTCTCGCGGACGATCGGAGCGCCGACGATCTCTACCGGCAAATGCAGGTCGCGGACCAGGCGCCGAACCACGGCGAGCTGCTGGGCATCCTTCTCACCGAACACCGCCAGGTCGGGTTGCACCAGATTCAAGAGCTGACATACCACGGTGGCGACCCCTCGAAAGTGTCCGGGGCGCTCGGTTCCCTCATATCCTCGAGAAGGCTCTTCGACTTCCACGAAAGTGCCGTGCCCCGGCGGATAGATGGTCTCGACCTCGGGCAGGAAGAGAAGCGAGCACCCGGCACCGGCCAGGAGCTCCGCATCGCGCGCGGGGTCCCTGGGGTAGCTCTCGAAGTCCTCTTGGGGACCGAACTGAGTGGGGTTGACGAAAACCGAGGCCACTACCCGATCGCTCGACTCGGCGGCTCGACGCACCAGGGAGAGATGGCCTTCGTGCAGAGCGCCCATGGTGGGCACGAAGCCGATCCGAAGCCCCGCACGACGCCAGGTGGCGACCTGGGACCGGAGCACCTCGGTGTCGCGGACGATATCCAGAGAGGCTCGCTCAGCCATAGATCTTCTCGAGTCGGGTCTCTTCGAGGGTCGCGGCTCTGGGCTCGCCGAAGCTTTCGCTCGGCCCGGGAAAACGGCGTTCGCGCACGTCCTCAGCGAAGTGGGTCAAGGCCTCTCTCGTCGCCACGCCCAGCTTGCCGTATCGCCGCACGAAGCGTGGGGCGATACGCTCCTCGAGGCCGAGCAGGTCGTGGTAGACGAGCACCTGCCCGTGGCAGCCGGCACCGGCACCGATCCCGATGGTCGGAATGGTGAGGGCCGCGCTGATCTCTTCGGCCAGTGCGGAGGGGATGCATTCGAGCACCAGCGAAAAAGCGCCCGCCTCTTCGATCTCTCGGGCCGCCTCGAGCAGCGCTCTGCGAGCGGCTCGCCCACGCCCCTGGACCTTGAATCCACCGAACCGATGAACTGACTGCGGAGTCAGGCCGAGGTGGGCCATCACCGGGATCTCGGCAGATGCCAGCGCCGAGACGATCTCCGGGCGCGCTCCTTCGATTTTCACCGCCTGGGCGCCACCTTCTTTGACCAAACGCAGCGCGTTCTCTACCGTGCGCTCTGGTCCCAGGTGGAAAGAGCCGAAGGGCATATCGGCCACCAGGAGTGGATTCTCCAGGCCTCGACGCACGGCCCGCACATGGTGCAGCATCTCGTCGACGGTGAGCGACAGGGTGTCGTCGTGGCCGAGCACGACCATCGCCAGGGAATCGCCCACCAGCACCAGATCGACCCCGGCCGCTTCGGCGGCTCGCGCCTGTTGGAAGTCGTAGGCGGTGACCATCACCAGGGGGACGCCGCGACGGACCGCCTTTCGCACCCAGGGAACGGTGATCTTGCGCGCCACGGGACCGTTGTCGGTGGCGATCTTCGGGCCCGCGGCCGAAGGCGGTTTTGGTGTCTCGTTGTTGGAAGCTCTGGTCATCGGCGCATCTCCTTTGGAACGGCGTTGGTACAAACGACGTCGACCCTTCCGCTGGAGACGGAAGGGTCGTCGGAGTGCGCGCGAGGCCACATCAAGGGTCACACCAGGAGGCTCGATTTGCGTAGGGTGCCCGTCCGTTCGGATCGGGCCCGGCTTTTCGGGCCTTCGGGTAGCGCCTCTCAGGGAGGGTAGCGGCGGTGGTCTCGTTTCAACCCGACCGTCTCAGTCCCGTACGGGATCCAAGCGGTACGTAGTATTGGGTCCCCCGAATCGGCTTCTTCAGCTGAGCCACCAATTCGTCGAAGTCTTCCGGACGTTGCGGAAAGTTCAGGTGCCGAGTGTCGACCACCAGCACCGGGGACCGCCGATAGTGATGATAGTAGTGATTGTAGGCGTCGATCAACTCCGCGAGGTAGTCACCCGACAGCTTTTTCTCGTATGCACGTTGCCGCTTGCCGATTCGCTCCATGCAGGTGTCGACGTCGGCCACCAGGTAGAGAACCAGGTCGGGGTCTGGAACCTGCGGCTCGAGCATGCTGTAGAGCTTGTCGTAGATCAGGAGCTCTTCGTCGGTCAGATTGAGGTAGGCGAAGACTCGATCCTTCTGGAATGGGTAGTCCGCCACTACCAATCGCCGGAACAGCTCCTGCTGCACGATCTCCTGCTGCTGCTGGAAGCGGGAGAGCAGGTAGTACAGCTGGGTCTGGAAGGCCGCCCCGGGACGATCCTTGTAGAACTTGTCGAGAAAGGGGTTCTCGGCATCTTCCAGAACCTTGACCCCTTCGAAACGGCGCGTGAGCATGTCGACGAGGGTGGTCTTACCCACCCCGATCGGCCCATCGATCGCCAGATAATGGAAGGGCAGAGAGTCCTGGCTCACGATGGCTGCCCGCAAACGACTGGGAGCGAGCCTTTCTGACGACTCGCGGAGTTCGATCTCGGCTTCGGCATGGGGGAATCATATCGGGACAGCCGCCCCGCCGAAAGGCTCCAGGGATGCCCGGTCCTCGACCGGCGATGATAGGATCGCCAACCCGTTTCCAAGACCGACCGGGCCGCCCTCGGCGACCCGCCCGCGACCTGTGAAGAAGGAGAATGCCTTGGCACCTTGGTGGTTACGAGCTAGCGACGACGAAGCCCCTCTCGAAGACGAGGTCGACTCCCCGAAAGAAAAGGAGACGACGGCTTCGGGCGGCGAATCAGCACGCGGCTCGACGACCGAGAGCACCAAGGCTCGGCCCGAGCCCGGCGCTCCCTCGTGGAAGAGTCGCACCACGGGTGACGACGAACCCGCAGCCAAGAAACCCGAGCACGAGGAGTCGACTTCGAAAGAGGCGCCGGCTCAGGACACTCCCTCGGAAGAATCTCCACGGGAGGCACCCAAGCGACGTCGACGCAGACGACGCAGGCGGCGCAGCTCTTCGACTCCGCGCCCGGACGGTCAGGCGAAGGGAGCGCCGGCCGAAACGTCGGCAGCCGCCGACCCGGACGAATCCAAGAAGACCTCGAATCGACCCACCGAGCCCGAGCAGGAGCCCGCTCCTCGACAGGAAGCGGCAGCCGATCAGAGAACCAAGGGTCGAATGCAGGCGTCGGCCAAGACGCAGGAAGCAGAGTCGGCGCCAGAGACCGAGGTCGAGCAGCCGGAGGATCGAAAGCCGGAACCCAAGAAAGAAAAGGCCGAACCCTCGGAGCCAGCGGCCGAAGACTCCCCCATTCTGCCCGTTATCGCAGCTCTCGACCGCAACGTGACGCTTCCCTTGCTTCCCGACCGTCCGATGTCCCAGGACGAGCGGAAGATCGCTGTCTTCTGTGATTTCGAGAATATTGCGCTCGGGGTCAGGGACTCCGAGGTCAAGAAGCTCGACATCAACCTCGTCCTCGCCCGGCTGCTGGAAAAGGGCAAGATCATCGTCAAGAAGGCGTATGCCGACTGGGAACGGTATAGCGACTACAAGCGACCTTTCCACGAAGCGGCCATCGAGCTGATCGATATTCCGCAGAAGTACTACTCGGGAAAGAACAGCGCCGACATCAAGCTGGTGGTCGACGCCATGGATCTCTGTTACTCCAAGGAACACCTCGACACCTTCGTGATCGTCTCCGGTGACAGCGACTTCTCTCCCCTGGTCTCCAAGCTGAAGGAGAACAACAAGTACGTGATCGGCATCGGGGTCAAGAACGCCTCTTCGAGCCTGCTGATCGACAACTGCGACGAATTCATCTATTACGAGGATGTCTGGCGATCGGCCCAACAGAAGCCCCGGCTCGACAACCTGCAGCCCAAGGAAGCCGAGGTCTTCGGCCTGATGGCCGACGCCATGCTGGCCCTGATTCGCGAAAACAAGGAAGTGCTCTGGGGCTCCATGATCAAGCAGACCATGCAGCGCAAGCGCCCTTCGTTCAACGAGGCGACCTACGGCTACGCGACCTTCTCGGAGCTGCTGGAGGACGCGGAGCGCAAGAACATCATCGGGGTACGGAAGGACCAGCGGTCCGGCAACTACGTCGTCACCGGTTTCGTCCCCAATCGGTAGGAGATTTCGAGAAACACCCGACCGCATCCAAACGTCGCATGGAGGCGAAAGTATTTCGAGGAGCCGGTTTTTCAACCGTGTAGACATCCATTTTCGGATGCCCGGCTCCTCGGTACAGAATCTAAAGGCTCAGGGAGTAGCCAATGACGCTCGAACACTCACAGGAGCGTGCTCGGGAGCTCTTCGTGGATCGCTCGACCATAGGTCTCGATCCGGCGGAGGAGACCGAGCTTCGCCAGCTCCTACTCCGACAACCGACATTGGAATCCGAGAATCTGGAGGTCGCGGCAGCGGCCGTGGCCCTGGTGGCTGCCCAGGCCGACCTCCAGGATCTACCGAAGGGTCTCTACGACCGCCTCGAACGCCAGGGACGAGACCTGGCACAACCCGTCGACGACGGCTTCGCCGCCGCTCCGTCTCCGGTGGTGGAGCTGAAGAGCTGGAAGCGGGCCATGACCTCGCCCTGGCTCGGCCTCGCCACCGCAGCCACGCTGCTGCTCTCTCTCGGCTGGTATCTCCGTTACGCCAACACCCCGATCGAAACCCAGTGCCTGCTCTCGAAGGTTCCGGTGCTGGCGCAGGCGCAAGAACGAGAAGAGCTGCTGCAGGCTGCCGATGTCCGCACCGCCGCCTGGCGGACGGCAGCGGGTACTTCTGGCGATCTGGCGAGGATCGAAGGCGAGATCGTCTGGAGCTCGCTCCGCCAGGAGGGTGTGGTCCATCTCGAAGGGCTCGCCGAGCAGCTACCTCACGAGCTGCACCTGTGGATCGTCGATCCCGAGGCCGGCCCCCTCCCCATCGATGGAGGTACGTTCCGAGTCGACGACTCCGGGGAGGTGACGGTGGTGCTGGAGCTCCGAGGAAAGGATCACGTTCGCCCCACGCGCTTCGTGCTGACCTTCGAGAATCCCGAGGCTCCCGCAGATCCGGCCCATCTCGAGCCGATTCTGGTGGCCTCTCTCGACGACCCCTTCGTCCACGTCGGCAGCGGCGGCGCTTGATCTGCAACGGTTGATTCACATAGCGCTCGGAAACGGAATTCGGCTGGCGACGACCATGGCTCGGGGGTCGTCTGCAACTCCTCGCAACTGGCGCAGCAGAGCGGCATAGGCGATCATCGCCGCGTTGTCGCCGGAGTAGACCAGGGGCACCAGCCGCAGGTCGGTTCCACGGTCCAGGGCCCAGCTCTCTAGCTCACGACGCAACAATCGGTTGGCGGCGGCTCCCCCCGAGACCGCGAGGCACTCGAAAGGCCGGCGATGGAGCAGCCGCTCGAGCCGGTCGATCACCTGCTCGACGGCCGCCCGCCGAAAACCCGCCATCAGCCCGGGAGCTTCCTCGGGCCAGGGACCTTCGACCTCCTCGGGCCGCTCCGCCCCCAACACCCCCATGCGCTCCAGCTTCTCGATCTCCCGCTGGGCCTGGCTCTTGAGGCCGGAGAACGAGAAGAAGAGGTCGGGGTCTTTCCCGGGCTCCCCCTTCAGCTTGGGTACGGCGAACGAGAATCGTGGCGTCGTCGGGGTCTCCAGCTCGGCCAGACGATCGACCTTGGGCCCCTGGGGGTAGGCCAGGCCGAGCCTCTTCCCCACCTTGTCGAAGACCTCTCCCATGGCGTCGTCGCGAGTTTCCACGAGGCTCGTGATGCGCCCGGCGTCGACTTCGAGAATCGACGTGTGACCACCCGAGACCACGAGACCGAGAAACCGCTCCGGCACCGCGTCCGCCGGGTCTTCGGCGCCCGTACCGAGAAAGGGGGAGTACAGGTGGCCTTCGAGGTGGTGGATCCCGTGGAACGGGCGTTCGAGGGCAAACGCCATGGCCCTGCCCAGCGACAGGCCCACCAGCAGGCAACCCACCAGCCCCGGGCCTCGCGTAGCGGCCACGGCATCGAGGTCCGACATCCGCAGTCCGGCTCTGGCCAGCGCCTCGCCGCTCACCGCGGGCCAGTTGCCGAGGTGCTCTCGCGACGCGATCTCGGGCACCACACCGCCGAAGGGCCGGTGGGCTTTCATCTGGCTGGAGACGACCGAGGCCAGGACCCGGCCACGACCGTCGACCACGGCACAAGCGGTATCGTCGCAGGACGTTTCGATCCCAAGAATCACGGGAGAAGGGCTCGTCATGGTGGAACGATACCAGCTCGGCAGAGCTCGACCCCATGGTATTCTGGCTCTTCGAGAAGCAAAGGACGTTACATGCGAATCGCAGTGATCGGTGGCGGCATTTCGGGCCTGACCACCGCGTTCCAGCTCCAGAAGACATCCGGCACCGAAGTCCATGTCTTCGAGTCCGGCCAGCGGGTCGGCGGCAATATCCAGACCGAGAGCCTTGCCGGCTGCCGGGTGGAATGGGGGCCCAACGGATTCCTCGACAACGAGCCCGCGACCCTAGATCTCGTTCGCGAGCTCGGCCTGGAACACCGCCTCGTCCGGGCGCGGGAAGAGGCCGCCTCGCGGTTCGTCTGGCGGGCCGGGAAGCTGCGGAAGCTGCCCCATTCCCCGCCGGCCTTCCTCGCGGGGGATTGCCTGCCGCTCGGGGCTCGCCTGCGGGTGATGCGCGAGCTCTTCTTCGTCCCCTCGGCTCCGGAGGGCGAGGAGTCGGTATTCGCCTTTGCCGCTCGCCACTTCGGGAACGGAGCGGCCGAAATTCTCGTCGACGCCATGGTGTCGGGTATCTATGCCGGCGACCCTCGCCGCCTGTCGCTTGCTCATGCGTTCCCACGATTGCACGAGCTGGCCAAGAGCCACGGCTCCCTGCTCCTCGCCAGCGCCAGGAACAAGTCCGCCACCCGCCCGACGCTCTGCTCCTTCGACGAAGGCATGGAGGTCGTGACCCGAGCCCTGGCCAGAGAGCTCGACGTCCGCACCGGTGTCCACCTGGAATCGATCCCAGAAGGGTACGATCACGTGGTCTGCACCGTGCCGGCGCCGAGGGCGGCCCCCCTCCTCGAAGGGGCTCCGGAGCTACAGGAGACTCTCCGTGGCATACCCTTCGCTCCCCTGGCCGTGGTCGCCCTCGCCTTCGACCAGAGCCTGCCGGTTCCACATGCCTTCGGTTTCCTGGCTCCCCGGGGACAGGGCTTGCGAATCCTCGGCACGGTGTATGAGTCTTCGGTGTTTCCGAACCGGGCGCCGGAAGACCAACGATTGTTTCGGGTCATGATCGGCGGTCGCCATGATCCGGAGGTCGTGAAACTCTCCGACAGCGAGATCCTCGAGGTCGTGGAGCAAGATCTGCGAACCGTGTGGGGCACGTTTCCAGAGCCACGCCTGACCCATGTGATGCGCCACTCCCTCGGCATCGCACAGCCGGAGCTGGGCCACGGTGAGCGGCTCGCGAGCCTGGAAGCCGCAAGCCCACCGCGGCTGCGCCTTGCCGGCTCCAGCTACCGCGGCGTGGCCTTCAATGCCTGTATCCGCGAGGCCCGATCCTGGGCACCCCCTGCCACTGGCGATTCTGCAGCACGAGGTAACGAAGCATGACGGGACCCGAGCTCACCATTGTTCCTTTCGACGAGCCGTTCGAGCGGTTCGCCGAGATCTTCTCCCGGGCCGAAGCCACCGGCATGGGCGACCCCAATGCCATGGTGGTCTCTTCGGTCGATCGCGAGGGGGCTCCTTCGTCCCGCGTGTGCTGCTCAAGGCGTTCGACGAGCGGGGCTTCGTGTTCTACACCAACTTCGAGAGCCGAAAAGGCAAGGAGATCCTGGCGGATCCTCGGGTCAGCTTGAACTTCTTCTGGCGGGAGATCGACCGACAGGTCCGGATCGAGGGTATCGCCGAGCGGGTCACGGACGCAGAAGCCGACAGCTACTTCGCCAGCCGCTCTCGCGGGAGCCGAATCGGCGCCTGGGCATCGGCTCAGAGCCGGTATCTCGCCGACCGCTCCGAGCTCGAGGCAGCCGTGGCCGAAGCCGAGCAGCGATTTCCCGCCGACGTGCCCCGGCCGCCCCACTGGTCGGGCTTCCGGGTGGTCCCGCAACGAATCGAGCTCTGGTCGGCCGGGGAGTTTCGCCTGCACGATCGCGCGATCTACGAGCTGCACGGCGACGGCTGGAAGAGCTACAAGATCTTCCCCTGATCGAGCTCGGAGGCCTACCCCCCGGCCAGGATCAGATCGTGACGCCGAGCGGCTTGCTGAGGGCCAGAGCGATGACCATGGAGGCGAGGAAGAGAATCGCCATCCAGGTGATTTCCGAATCCCAGCCCGAGATGCCGCCGTCTCCCGGCGGGTAGTCGAGGGCGATCGAGCGAAGCGGCGCCTCGGCGGGGAGGGGCTCTTCGGCCGGGTAGAGGAGCTCGTCGAAGAAACCGGGAGCCACGCGGACGGGAGAGCGCCGCCGCACGTTGTCGGCAACCTGCACTTCTTTGGTGTAGCTCTCGCCATCTATCCGCACTCCGACCTGGTAGTCGCCCAGGGTATCGGCCCGCATTCGCCAGACCAGCTCACCCTCGGCGGGAATCCACACCGGTCGTGTCTCCACCGTCAGCCCCTCGGGAACCTCCAGCTCGACCGCCGGCTTGGAGCCGCCCTTGTCTTTCGTCTCCGCGGTGAAGAGAAAGGTCTGGCCGGGCTCGAGCCCCTTGTAGCCGTAGTGGAACTGCAGCTGCCCGAGGAACAAGACCATGGGCACCAACATCCACAGCAGAGGGACCAACCACAACCACAGGTAGGTCGCGTTGTGGCGCAGGATCGAGACCATCGCACCGAGAATGGCCCGCAGGTCGTCGTTGAACAGGCGAATCTCGAAGAGCCCGGCGTGAATGCGCCGCTTGACCGCGGCCAGCTTGTCCTGATCGGACGTCTTCTTCACCACCAGCAGCACGCCGATGGCGAAGACCAGCGACATCAGGAGAATGCCCACCAGCGGCGACAGCTCGCGAAACGGGTAGAGCACGGCGTCGAAGAGAGGGCGTAGAGCGGCGTTCAGAATCGACATGATGTTGGCGGATGGCTCGCGTGGGTTGCAATCGTTTCGTTGGAGAACCGCGGTCTGGCCGGGCCGAGGAGATCAGGAGATGTAGCCGAGCCCCTTGAGCCGCTTCTTGAGCTCTTCCTCGGAGCCCGCGTCTTCCAGCTTGGCGACCTCTTTCTCGAGGGCGTGGGTGATGAACTCTTCGGCCGAGGCGTACCCGGCAACATCGGCAAAGCGCTTGATCTTCGCCACGAGGTCTTTTTCGAGCTTCACTTTGGTGGTGGATCCAAACATATCTTGCTCCGATCGAACGAATGTAGGAGCCCCTCAGGGGGCGCTGGTCGGTGCCTCCGGAAATCCTTCGATCCCGAACTCGGCGAGGATCGACGCCGCAAGGTCTTGCAAGGAGGTCGCCTGCTCTACCAGGGGCTGGTCGGAGAAGAGAATGCCGGGAACGGACTCGTGGTCCATGCCGTGGTCTCCGCTCCAGTCTTCGGAGTTGTTCATGAACACTTCTTTCGGAACCTCACCCAGGGCCGACTCGTTGGAGCCCCGGGTTCCCTTTGCGTACCCGATGACCAGATCGGGACCGATCTCGATCTCGGCCTGGTACTGCAGATCGTCGCGGCGATAGACCTTGGTGATGGCGAGCCCACCGGTCTCGGGATCGACCACCTCGAGCAGCTTCTCGGCGATCTCCTCGATCAGCGCCTCGCGATCTACCGAGTCGACGATGCCATCCTTCTCGCGCCCTCGCAGGTTGATGTACAGGCCATTCAGGCCCAGGCCGTAGGCCCGGGTCTTCGACCAGTCGACATTGAGATAGAGGCCGGGATCTTTCGCCAGGTTGGGGTTCTTGAGGACGAGGTATCCCTCGTCGCGAAGCCAGGAGTTGAGGTGCATGGACCGGCGCCAGGAGGAGAAGCCGTGGTCCGACATCACGATCAGCCGGGTGTTCTCGTCCATCTTGTCCAGGGTCTCCCCCACCACGGCGTCCGCCTCCCGGTAGAGCCTCTCGATCACATGGCCATACTGGGAGTCCTTCATCGCGTCGTAGACGGGATGGTCCGGGTCGGTGGAGCGCCACATGATGTGCGACACCAGGTCCAGGTTGCCGAAGTAGTAGAAGAGAAAGCCTTCCTCGAAGGAATCGAGCACGTAGCGGTACTGCTCCGCCAGCTCGTCACCGGCAATCTTGGCCTGGGCAAGGAACTCGTCGGGGGTGAGGACCCCTTCGGTCAGGGCCTTGGTCTCTTCCGGCATACCCTGGGTGTAGAAACGGCCGGTGGCCTCGGCCAGCTCGGCAGCGTATTCGTTGGGAGTCGAGATCGGGGTCGCCGGATCCATGGGGTCGAAATTGATCGGCGCCGCGTACATCTCGAACTCGGGACGGACCGAGCGAAGATAGAAACGGGTCATACCCGTCAGTGTCGGCACCGGCGAGCCCAGGCATTGATCCAGCGGCATGGAAACCGGAAACCAGTCGCTCCACTCTCCGACCTGGAGAACCATCTCCTCGTCGCCGACCACGATCTTCGCCACCGGATCCTCGGGATCGATGTGGACCTCGAAGTCGGTGCTGATCTCCTCGGCATCCTCCACGAACGGGCTCTTGGGGCCGTAGAGCTTGGCGCGCACCACGCCATCGATCTCGTCGGGCCAGGCCTCGTAGACCTTGCCGGTGCTGATGGTCTTTCCCGGAAACGGGAAGAGCACCGAGGTGTAAAAGGAGTAGGTGCCGTAGGTGCCGAGAACGTCGGGAGTGCCCATGCCCGAGAGCTCGCGGGTGGCGGTGCCGGTGGGCGGGAAGTTGGCGGGCATCCGGAGCACGTTGGTCTCGATGCCGTTCTTCTCGAGCACTTCCCAGAACGGAGTGCCCTTGCGCATGAGCACCGTCTCGCCGCCACCGACCGGGATCTGGCAGTTGCCGATCTTCTGGATCTTTGCCGGCGAGGTGAGAGAGGTCGAGAGGTAGGGAACCATGGTCTCTGGATCCCGATGCACGAAATCGAAGATCCCGTGCCCGCCCGGGTCCATGCCGGTGATGAAGGTCGACCAGGCCACCGGGCTCAGGGGAGGAGCCGTGGTGCCCAGCGGCGAGAAGCTGCCGTCCTTCGCCAGGCGCGAGAAGTTCGGCAGGATGCCGGCGCTCATCAGCTGCTTGGTCAGGCTGTAGTCCATGCCGTCGAACCCGAGGACGATGACCTTCTTGCCCCCGGAGCTCTTCGCTCCGGTGCCACCGCACCCGGCGACCAGGGCCAGCACCAGAAGAGATGCGGCCAGACCCATGCTCCACCTGGTGCACCGTTCCGAAAATGCGGACATCATGCGCCCTCCAGACCGGCTTCCACCGATGCCTGCACCGGCTCGGGGGTCGGCGCCGGGCCGGCTTTGCGGCCCGAACGCGCTCCGGCCGGACGAAATGTCGCGGCCTCCACGAGCGGGGTTCCGTCCATGTGGGCCGGCGGCTCGATTCCGAAGAGGCGGAGCGCCGTAGGAGCGATGTCCACCAACGACGGCGTCTCGGTGTCGATCTCGTGGTTGCAGAAGAAGACCCCGGGAACCAGTCGTGGGTCGACACAGTGGTCGCCGCTCCAGGCCTTGACGTTGTCTTCGAAGATCGGTCCCGAGATCACCCCCGAGGCGCAATCCCAGGAGGTCCGGTAGCCGGCGTTGTAGCCCACCAGGAAGTCGGGGGCGTTACCGAGGTAGGGCCCGTCGTAGATCTCGGCGGTGTCGAACACCTCGTTGATCGCCACCTCGCCCTTCTCTTCGTCACGGATGCCGTTGAGCTTGCCGATGATCTCCGCCTTGATCGCGACCACCTCGTCGCCGGGCTCCACGATGCCTTCTTCCTCGCGGCCGCGGATATTGAGAAACATCCCGGTAAGGCCGAGGGCGTAGGCCTTGGTCCGGCTCCAGTCGACGTCGCGGAGCCATTCGGTAGAGCCGTCGGCCCCTTCCTTCAACACCAGATAGCCTTCTTGCAGCAACCAGCTGTTGAGATTGACCCCACGGCGGAACGAGCTGAAGCCGTGATCCGAGATCACCATCAGCATGTCGCCGTCCTTCATTTTCTCCATCACCCGGCCGACCAGGGCATCGTTGTGCAGATAGAGCTTCTCGATGGCGTCCCGATGCTCGGCGTTCGCCGCGTCGGGTGCCGCCGGGTGGTCGTCTTCGAGGTACCGCCAGAACATGTGCTGGATGCGATCGGTACCGTCGAACACGCAGGCCAGGCTGCCAGTGCGCAGACGGTCGAGAGCGGCGAAGAACATGTTCTCCCGCTCCTTGTCGATGTCGTAGCTCTGCTGCAGGAAGGTACCGTCGTCGATCACGTCCTCGTTCAGGGCCCAGGTATCTTCGGCCAGGCCCAAGGTCGAGAAGGGGCCGACCTTCTTCGCCAGGTAGGTCGCGTAGTACGAAGGGTGGGAGACCGGCATGGCCGGGTTCTCCGGGTCGAGGGCGATCGGCGTGACGTAGAGAGAGACGTGCTCGCCCATCTCGGTGATCTGCATTCGGCAGATCCCCGTGACATCGACCATAGGCGCCGCCTTGAACGTCAAGGTCACCCAATCGCTGAGCACTCCAGGTTTCAGGACGACCTCTTCACTGCCAACGGTGACCTTGGCGTGCCCGGCGTCGCGGTTCGCCTCGATCACCAGCGGCAGCTCGAGAGGCGGCTCGCCTTCGAGGAACGAGTTGCCCGGCCCCTGCAGCACCGTCTCGTAGCGGTTGTCGCTACCCTCGATCACGACCCGGATGCCACCTTCCTTGAATTTCTGGTCGGAGGAACGGGTGGTGAAGAGCAGGAAGGTGCCCTGGGTGCCGAGCAGATCGGGAACACACATGGCCGAGAGCTCGGCGCCGTAGAACTCGTCGGGCGGGAAGGTGATCGGAACCCGCAGGATCGAGCTCCAGATGTCGTACTCACCGAGGATGGTCCAGAACGGCTTGCTCTTGCGCAGCAGGCGGAGCTCCGGCTTCTCCAGCGGAATCCGGTAGCGCCCCAGCTTGAGGAAACGGTTGACCGTGCCGATCTCCGTGGAAGAGAGCTTCGGCATGTAATTCCGCCGATCGCGATCGAGGAAATCGTAGATGTTGTGTTTGGCCGGATGAGTTCCGGTCGAAAACGACGACCAGGCCACCGGCGAGATCGAGGGATAGGTGGTACCCAGGCGGTGGTAACAACCCTGCTCGGCCAGCTTCTTGAAATTGGGCAGCTTGCCCTCGGCCATGAAGCGGTCGGTGAGCTTGGGGTCCTGCCCGTCGAGACCCACCACGACGAGGCGCTTGACCAGCTGCTTGCCACGCTTCTTGCGTCGCAACGCTCGCCAGGTCATGCGGAACGGCCACAGGAGCACGGCGAAGATCGCCACTACCAGGGTGACCAGGATCACTGCGAACGAAGAGAGCAGCGCGAAACCGGCGCCCGGACCGATGTAGGCCTCGGCCGGCGAGGCCAGCAAACCCAGGATCCCCGCGACGCCGCACCACACCATGGGCCGCCGGAGGCTCTCGGCGTTTCGAATAAACAAATCTCCGCACCGATGCGGTGACGACCCGATCAAGGTGTTGCTCCTCTTGCTACGGAAAATTCGGTGGTTCGACGCCCGCCGGGGGAACGTTCGGCTCGTGCCTCGTTCACCTCCGGGTACGGCGGTGAGGGGCTGATGCCCCCGGTGGCTCCTTCGGCGCCGGAGCTGCGGCCGGCCAAAGGACGTACAGACCGGGTGACTCTCGCACAGCAATTATAGTAGGGTCAAGGGCAGACGCCGCAAGGCAGCCGAACGAGCTGCGCCGAAGCCTCTGCACTCGGCGCCTCCCTGCCAGGCAAGCCGCTCCGAACCCTTCCCGGACGTTGAAAATCGAGATCGAGCCGACCGTCGGCCCGCTGCCGGCTCGCTTCGATCTCGCGGGTCCGGAGCTGGCGTGTTTTTTACCCGAGAAGACTCGCACCTACGAAGATACCGCGGCTCTACGGACCGCGAAGGAGCCGAGAGATGACCTGGATGCCCAAACTCTTCCGCCGCATGCGTTTCGGTGAGCCCATCGTGGTCGTTTCGGGGCTTCCCCGTTCGGGAACCTCGATGGCGATGAAAATGCTCGAGGCGGGCGGACTGAGCACCGTGCAGGACGGAATCCGCACCGCCGACGAAGACAACCCGAAGGGTTACTACGAAGACGAACGGGTCAAGGATCTGCACCAGGACGTCGATCGCACCTGGGTTCGCGACAGCCGCGGCAAGGCGATCAAGATCATCTCTTTCCTCTTGACCCACCTGCCGGAAGACAACAACTACAAAATCATCTTCATGCGCCGCCCGTTCGAAGAAGTGCTGGCCTCCCAGACCAAGATGCTGCAGCGGCGGGGCGAGACCAACGACACCTCCGACGAGCACATGATCGAGGTCTACAAAGACCATCTCTGGAAGGTGAACCGGCTGCTGAAGCGCAAGCCGTGCTTCGAGTATCTGGACGTCGAGTACCGCTCCGTGCTCGAGAACCCTCGCCAGGAAGCCGACCGCATGTGTGCCTTCCTCGGCGACACCCTCGACGCCGAGAAAATGGCCGCCATGGTCGACTCCAAGCTCTACCGTAACCGCAGTAGATAGCTGATCCCCCTTCCCATGGCGAAACTGCTCAAGAGCAACTCGGCAACTCCCTCCAACCTTTCCCGTTGGTCTGGTACTTGGTGAGACACCAGGCTAGACACGATGCATAGGCCCGGGCTCAGACCACTGCCTCAACCCACCTTCTGATTCCACAGATTCATCAGCTTGCGGACACCAAAACCGAACGCGACGAAACCCACGAGCATGAGCCAGTTGAGTCGGTGGCCGTAGGAGGTGGTGGGGAAGTGGCTGCTGATCATGATGAAGATCAGGGGGATGGCCAGGAAGGTGTTGTGGGTGGAGCGTTGCTTGGCTCGCTGGCCGAGGGTCATATCGGGCTCGCGACCTTCTCGGGTGGCGGTGATCATCTGGCGCTGGGCGGGCAGGATTCGCATCCACACGTTGGCGGTCATGATGGTACCGAAGAGGGCTCCCACGTGAATGTAGGCGGCTCGACCGCTGAGAACCTGAGCCAGCCCATAGGCGACACCCACGGCCAGGAGGCAGGAGAGGACGGTGGCCAGGGATTCGCGGCGAGCCATGGGTGAGATCCACAGCAGGTCGTAGAGCACCCAGCCCACGACCAACACGCCGATTCCGATTCCCACGGCCAGCCCGGGATCGAGCTCCGAGTCGTAGTCGAGCATCAGGCCGCCGGCGTAGTACACCAGGCTCAAGAGGAGGATGCCGCTGATCCAGCTGGCGGCCGCCTCCCATTTGAACCAGTGCAGGGTTCCCGGCATGATCTCGGGCTTGCGCTGCTTCTCCACCACGTAGAAACCGCCGCTGTGCACCATCCACACGGTTTCCTTGCCGTCGACGGCGCTCTCGGCCCGCATCCGGCTGTCGAGCCAGCTGAAGAACGCCGTCTGGCCGAGCCACAGGACTCCGGCCACGACATGGAACCAGCGAAAGAGCAGATTGAGCCATTCACTGAGCTTGGGGTCGATCATCGATTTTCCTCCAGTCGGGACTCGATCGCTGCGAGCTCTCGGGCCACCACGGCCGCCGAAGAGGGACGTTCTTCGGGATTCTTGTGTAGACAGTGGCGAACGAGCTCCGCGAGAGGTGCGGGCGCGTCGAGCCGGAAGTCCCGCGGATCACAGGGCTGGGTGTTGAGATGGTGAAAAATGGAGTTGCCTTCGCCTGCGAAGGGGCTGCAGTTGCAGAGCAGCTCGAAGAGCACACAACCCAAGGAGTAGATGTCGGTGCGGGGATCGACGGGCTCGCCGCGGATCTGCTCCGGTGCCATGTAGAAGGGAGTGCCGGCGGGCCGGGTCAGTACCTGGCCGAGGCTCTCGTCCAGAGCTCGTGCCAGGCCGAAGTCCGTGAGCTTCACCCGCCGGCCTCCGGTCCACAAGAGATTCGACGGTTTGATGTCGCGATGGATGATCCGGCGGCCATGGGCATGGGCCAGCGCCGAGCAGACCTGGCGGCCCACCTTCACCACCGCGGAAATGCTGAGCTTTCCCTGCTCCAGGAGCTCGGAGAAGGTGCTGCCCTCCACCAGCTCCATGACGATGAAGAAACCCTCGGCGGTACGCCCGGCATCGTAGACCTGCACGATGCCGGGGTGGGAGAGCTGCGCCACCGCGCGAGCCTCGGCCAGGAGACTCTCGCCGGTGTGTGAGTCACCGACTTTGTCGCGGGGAAGGCTCTTGTAGGCGACTTGCCGTCGCAACACCAGGTCTTCGGCACGGTAGACCACTCCCATGCCACCCCGGCCGAGCTCGTCGCCGAGCACATACCTCTGCTGGGTGCGTTGGGTCTCTCGAGCCAGCGACAGGTCTCGCGCCACCGGTTCCTCGACGGTTTGCGCTCGAGCCTCTGCCAACTCGGCCCGGCGCAGATGCTCGGCCTGTGCCGCGATATCGCCCGCCCGGCCGAAGAGGTCGCTGGCTTGCCGGAGCTCCCCGGCTCGAACCATCGCCTCGGCGGCCTTCTCGAGCTCTTCGGCCTCGGCCCAGCGCTCGCCCGCGAGGGCCCATTCCTCACCGACCTCATACCAATGTGCGGCTTCTTCGGGCCGTCCCTGACGGTCGAAGAATTCCGCGCGAGAGAGCGCTTCCTCGCGAGTCTTGCCAAGGGTACCGAAAATGTCGGCAGCGGCGAGAAGGTCGCCCGCCCGGGTACAGAGCTCGGCGGTTTCCTCCGATGCCGGCAGATGGTCGCGGGCGATGGGAGCGGCGATCGCCCAGCGTTCGGTCTCGCTCGCCAGCTGTACCGCTCGTTCGGGCTCTCCGGCCTCCAGCCAGAGCTGGGCACAGCGGCCGATGGCCGCCTCGAGATCGGGGCCGTGGACTTCCCCTTCATCGGCTCGGGCGGCTCGCAGCGCGGAATCCAGGGCTTCGGCTTCTTCCCTACCTCCGGTTCCGGCGCTCGTGAGCAGCTCGACGGCCCTACCGGCCATTCCGGACCGCCGGTAGGCGTCGGCAGCGAGCAAGACCTCCCCCGCCTTTTCGTAACAGCGGGCCGCGGCAAACGGATGCCCGGCCCGTTCGTGAGCGGCACCGGCCTCGGCCAGCTCACCGTCTTCTTCACAGAGGTCGGCGAAGACACCCCAGACTTCGGCCTCCCGCGCTACGACCTTCGCTTCTCGGCGCCTCTCCAGGCGCAGGAGCAGATCGACCCGCTCGGTACCATGGCCGCCCCGGCGATAGGCGTCGAGAGCGGCCCGGTTCTTGCCCAGGGCCTCGTAGCGTTGCCCGACCCCCAGAAGATCCCCCTCTCGCCGGCACTCGGCGAGCTCTTGCCGCAGCCGCCGGTTGGCTTCGCGGTCGAGGCGGCTCCCGGCACGATCGCCCCGAGAGCGTCGCCAGAGGAGGGCCAGGAAAACCGACGTCACGGCGCCGACCAGGAACCAACCGGGATTCTCACGGACGACCTCCGGCAACCAGGCGACCTCCGAGGAGTAGCGGATGCGTAGCCAGAGATCGTCCAGCGGGCTCAATTTCCTTCGGACTCGGGCCCGACCCGAACCATCAGCTTGCCGGTATTCCTGCCATCGAAGAGACGAAGCAGAGCCGCGGGCGCGTTTTCCAGGCCCTCGATCACGTCTTCCCGGAAGGCGATCTTGCCTTCCGCCACCCACCGGGCCAGGGCGGCGACCGCCTCCGAGTATCGGGGCTGGTAGTCGAAGACGATGAAACCTTCCATCCGCGCCCTCTGGACCAGGAGCGCCAGGTAGTTCGCCGGCCCGGGAACGGCCTCGGTGGCGTTGTACTGGGAGATGGCACCACAGATCACGACTCTGGCCCCCCGGCGGATGTACTTCAGGGCGGTGTCGAGGATCTCGCCTCCGACGTTGTCGAAGTAGATGTCGATTCCCTGGGGGCAGGCCTTGCGAATCTCTTCGTCGAGGTCCGCCGTCTTGTAGTTGATGGCGGCGTCGAACCCGAGGTCTTCAGTGAGCCAGCGGCATTTGTCGTCGGTTCCGGCCAGGCCCACCACTCGGCATCCCTTGATCTTGGCGATCTGGCCGACGATCGATCCCACGGCTCCGGCCGCTGCCGAAACCAGGACCGTTTCTCCTTCCTTCGGCTCTCCCACATCCAGCAGGCCGAAATAGGCGGTGAGACCGGTCATGCCCACCGGTCCCAGGGCCACTCGGAGGGGGGTGCCCGGTGGCAGCGGGGTCAGATCGGCGGCCTTCACGGTGGCGTATTGCTGCCAACCGAGGGCGCCGGAGACCAGGTCGCCCGCGGTGAAACCCTCGGCCTCGGAGGCGACCACCTCGCCCACCACGAGCCCGCGCATCACCTCGCCGATCTGCACCGGCGGGATGTAGGACTTGCGGTCGTTCATCCAACCACGCATCGCGGGATCGAGGCTCAGATAGATGCAGCGCACCAGTACCTCGCCCGAATCTGGCTGGCGAACCTCACCTCGAACGACTTCGAAATCGCTGGGCTGCGGCAGGCCGACCGGGCGGGCGGCGAGAAGAATCTGCAGATTGCTCTGGGACATAGGGCTCTCTTTCTCGAACGTCTGGCAGCTCAGAATCGCCAGGGATCTGGCTGCCATTTCTTGATTTTCTTCTTGATCGACTCCCCACCGATCTTCTGATCGAGGGCTTCGCGCACCAGCTCCGGGAGCTCTTCGTCGCTGGCGAAACGCAAACCGATCAACTGACCTCGTCGCAGCTCCGGGATCCGGGGTTTCAGGTCCGCGGGCAAGACTTCGTGGAGTCGGAGCTGCATCTCCAGCCGGATCACGCGATCCTGCACTTTCAGGGGAAAGAGCCGGATGTAGAGGAACATCACCGCGAGACCGATGGCCACCAGCACGGCGACCGCGCGTTCGAGCGAGAAGTCGGTGAAGAGCTTCCACAGGGTGAAGCCGAGATTGATCAAGACAATCGCCGTCAGCAGGTAGTGGTACGCGGGCACGAAGACCCGGTGGTTCTTGTAGCTCAGCTCACCCGACATGGCTCTCTCCTGGAGTCTCGTAGACGTAGGGATCTCGGCGCTCGTTGAATGCAGACATCTTATCGAATCTCCTGCGGGTCCCGGCGCCGGAGAACACCGACCCGCGGAATACCTCCGTAGTCGGGAATGATCTCGATCAGCTCGAGATGGCGGGCCCGTTCGGCTCGTTCCCGGAGCCACTCGGATTGATCGAACCCGATCTCCAGCAGCAGGTATGCGCCCGGTTTCGCGTCGTGCATCTGGTCGAGCAGGCCCGAGATCGCGGCCCGTCCACGGTCGGCTGCATAGAGAGCCAGATGGGGCTCGAAGTCGTGTACCTCTGGCGACAATGTAGCCGCAGCCTCGGGGGCCACGTAGGGAGGATTGCTGACCACCAGATCGAATCGACCGAGATCGAGCCCGTGGGCCAGATCTGCCCGCAGCCAGCGGATCGATGCCCCGGCCCCGAGTCGATGCCCGTTGTCTCTCGCCACCTGCAGGGCTTCGAGGGAGAGGTCGGTCGCCACCACTCGAGCCTCCGGAATCTCCAGGGCCAGAGTCACGGCCAGGCATCCCGAGCCGGCGCCGATGTCGAGAATCTTTGAAGGCTCGGGCAACGCGAGCTTTGTCGCCGTTTCCACCAGATGCTCGGTCTCGGGCCGGGGAATCAACACCCGCCGATCGACTCGAAAGGGCCTTCCGAAGAACTCTCGCTCGCCGAACAGATAGGCGATCGGCTCGCCCTCGAGGCGACGCTCCAGGAGCCCTTCGAAACGCTCGACGACCTCGGGCGCCACCGGCTGCTCGGTCCGCGCTCGGATGCTCGCCTCACTGCAACCGAGCAGGTGCGCCAGAATCAACGCGGCCTCTCGCCGCGAAGGCTCGAACGTCGCCCGGCTCAACGCCGACCGGCCCCTGGCGAGGAGATCGCCAAGGGTCTGCTGCCCGGGGCTCTCGACCATGGAGCGCCCTCAGAGCTCGTTCTTGTAGACCACGCCATCCTTCATCACGAAGGCGACGCTCTTGAGGAGCCCGATGTCTTCGAGGGGATCCCCGACGACCGCCACGAGATCGGCCCGCATACCTTTTTCGAGGGTGCCGAAGTCGTCTTCGACGCCCAGCATCTCCGCGGTGACCCGGGTCGCCGACTGGATCGCCTCCATGGCCGGCATGCCGCCCGCCACCATGAGCTCGAACTCGCGGGCGTTGTCGCCGTGGGGAGAAACGCCGCTGTCGGTGCCGAAGGCGATCTTGACGCCTCCGCGGTAGGCGCGGCCGAAGGTCTCGTGGATCAGGGGGCCGATGGCCGCCGCCTTGGGCCGAACGACCTCGGGGAAATAGCCGTCGATCTTCGATTTCTCGGCCACGAAATCGCCCGCCATGATGGTGGGCACGTAGTAGGTTCCGTGCTCCTTCATGAGCTCGATCACCTCGTCGTCCATGTAGGTTCCGTGCTCGATGCTCGTGACCCCGGCCCGGATCGCCCGCTTCATGCCCTCCGCTCCGTGCGCATGGGCGGCGACGATGAAATCGTAGTCCTTCGCGGTTTCCACCACCGCGCGAATGATCTCTTCGGTGAACTGGGGATTCTGCCCGTTGCGCGCCAGGCTGAGCACGCCGCCGGTGGCGGTGATCTTGATCAGGTCGGCGCCGTCTTTGTAGCGCTGACGAACCGCCTTCGCTGCGTCTTCGGGGCTGTTGACGACCCCTTCCTTCGGTCCCGGGTCGCCCTGGAGGTCGGACCGCAGGCCGTTGGTCGGATCGGCGTGGCCCCCGGTGGTGGCGAGGCTGCGGGCGGCGGTGAAGATCCGCGGCCCCTTGACCACCCCGGCGTTGATCGCGTTGCGTAGGGGAATGCTGAGGTTGGATCGGTCACCGACATCGCGGACCGTGGTGAATCCGGCCATCAGCGTGCGTTCCGCGTACACCACCGAACGGATGGCGTAGTCGCCCGGGTTCCAGCGAGTCGCCAGGTTGTAGCTGTCCTTGCTCCCCTGGTGGGTGAGATGGGTGTGCATGTCCATCAACCCGGGGAGCACCGTCGCTGTTTCCAGGCGATAGACCTCGTCCCCCTCGGCGGGCTCGACGAAACCGTCGACCACGTCGACGATCCGGCCTTCTTCAATGATCAGAGACTTCTTCTCGGCGGCCTTGTCACCACGACCATCGATCAGCTGGCCGGCCTGGACGATGGTCTTGGCCTCGAGCACGGGACTCCAGGCGGTCAGACAGGTGACGAGCAGGAAACTCAGGAATCTCATCGGCATCTCCTCTTGGAAGCTCGATAGGGCGGGCTCCGGCCGGAGCCCGATGGGCAGACCTCAGCAATGGCCCTTTGGAGACTTCTGCCGCGCACTCTAACAAGGATCGAATCCCGAGGAGTCGATTTCCCACCTGGCCAGCAGGAGCACTCCCTCTCAGGAAAAGTACCGGTCAAAGGTCGTCCTCGCTATAGAATGACTTTTTGCCTGCGCTGTCCGAGCCGGACGCTCAGATCTCTATCTTTCAGAATCGCAGAGCGGTTCTGTCGTTGACGGCGAGAGAAGAACTTCATGTCGAGAATCGCGCTTCGCGATCCTTTCCTTACTCTCCAGCGCTCCCGACTTCGCTCTCTGGCCGAAGCCGAAGGTCTGCGGCTCAACGGGCGAGCGGTGAAGGCCGATCTCGCTTCGGCTCTGGTGGATCGGGAGCCGGCGGCGGTCGAGTCACTGCTGGAGCGCCTGACGGTCGGCGAGCTGCGAAAGCTCTGTCGGGCCTCGGGCCTCGATGACTCCGGGCGAGTTTCACGTCTGATTTCGAGGCTTCTCGACCGCGAGCAGAAAGTCGTCCCGGCACAACACGACGGCAACGGCCAGTCCGCTATGCTGCCCCTTCGCATCGAGCCCGACCCGGAAGGCCAGCTGAGCCTGAGCCAGCTCGAGAGTCACCTGTGGGAGGCCGCGAACATCCTTCGCGGCACGATCGACAGCTCGGATTTCAAGCACTACATCTTCGGCCTGCTCTTCTACAAGCGCCTGAGCGACGTCTGGGAGGAGGAATACGAGGAACGACTGCGGGCAACCGGTGATTCCCATCTCGCCGCAGATCCCGAAGAGCACCGTTTCCAGATTCCCAACCATGTCTTGTGGGCACACGTGTGCCGGGAAGAACCGGGAATCGGCGGACGCCTCAACGCCGCCTTTCGTGCCATCGAGGCCACAAATCCCAGGCTCCGGGGCGTCTTCCAGGACATCGACTTCGACAATCGCGAGCGATTTCCCGATTCCACGCTCCTGCGCCTGGTTCGCCACTTCGAGCTCCACCGGCTGCGCAACTCGGACGTCGAGCCCGACATGTTGGGCAACGCCTACGAGTTCCTGATCGCCCAGTTCGCCGACGATGCGGGGAAGAAGGGTGGCGAGTTCTACACGCCCAAACGTGTGGTGCGACTGCTGGTGGAATGCCTTCGCCCCGAGGAGGGTATGAGCATTTACGATCCGGCCTGTGGCTCGGGAGGCATGTTGCTCGAGGCGGCGAGCTACCTGCGGCGTTACGGGCAAGATCCCGGAACTCTCCAGCTCTACGGCCAGGAAATGAATCTGAACACCTGGGCGATCTGCCAGACCAACCTCTTCCTGCACGATATCGACGACGCATCCGTGTTGCGCGGCGACACCCTGCGCGATCCGAAGCACCTCACCGCGGGCCGGTTGCAGACCTTCGATCGGGTGCTCGCCAACCCGCCCTTCTCGCTCAAGTCCTGGGGCCACGAGGAGTGGCAGGGAGGTGACGTCTTCCAGCGGGACCTCTACGGTTGCCCTCCTCGCTCGTACGGAGACCTTGCTTTCGTCCAGCACATGCTCGCGAGCCTGAATCCGCTCGGCATGATGGCGGTGGTCCTGCCCCACGGCATCCTGTTCCGGGGCGGGATCGAGGGGAAGATCCGCCGGGGCCTGCTGGAGGACGACCTCATCGAGGCGGTCATCGGCCTGCCGCCCAACCTCTTCTACGGCACCGGAATTCCCGCCGCGGTCTTGGTCGTGAACCGCCACAAACCCGCGGAACGCAAGGGCCGGGTCCTGTTCATCGATGGCTCCCGCGAGATGCAGGAAGGGAAGAACCAGAACTATCTTTCAGAGACCAATGTCGAGCGACTGGCCCAGGCCTTCCACCGTTTTCGCGACGAGGCGGGGCTGACGCGGAGTGTCCCCCTCGACGAAATCGCCGGCCAGGGCTTCACGCTGCACATTCCACGCTATGTGCAGACCCACCAAGAGAGCGCACCGGTGGTGGATATCGGCGAGGAGATCGCCGGACTGCGCCGGGCCAGAGCCCGCCGCGACCAGCGTGAGCAGGAGTTCGAGCAGATCCTGGTCGAGCTCGGGCTCGTCTCGGAGGAAGAGTGAGCCCCGGACCCGAAGCCGGGCCGACACCTCGCGGATGGCGTGAAATCGCCCTCGGAGACCTGGTGGCCCGGGGCGACGGGCTCCAGACCGGCCCTTTCGGGAACCAGCTGCACGCCGACGAATACGTGCAACGCGGGGTCCCCGTGGTGATGCCCAAGAATCTGCGCGACGGCAATATCCGCCGCGTGGGCCTGGCGCAGATTTCGGAGTCCAAGGCGCGCGATCTGGCGCGGCATCGTCTGCGGCCCGGAGACCTGGTGCTCGCACGCCGCGGCCAGGTGGGTCGTTGTGCCCTGGTAGGGGCCGAAGAGAACGGCTGGATCTGCGGCACCGGCTGTGTGCGGGTGCGGCTGGACCACCGCGCCGATCCCGGCTTCTTGTTGCAGTACCTCAGCTGGGACTTGATGGCCAGCTGGTTTCGCGAGAACGCGGTGGGCCAGACCATGGCCAACCTCAGCACCCGGATCCTGGCGCAGACGCCGCTCCGGCTACCACCCCTCGAGCAGCAGAAGAAGATTCGCGACACCCTGGAACGAGCCACCCGTGCGCGCGAAGCCCAGCTCGAGGTGATGGAGCGAACCGAGCGCCTCGGCAGGCGGCTGCTCGAAGACGCCCTCGCGCCGAGCGTCGAGCCCGATCCCGAGTCTCTGGAAGAAGGCTGGGCGGTACGGAGGCTGGGTCAGATCTGCCGGCTCAAGAACGGATATCGCTTCAAGGCGTCGGATTGGGCCGACACCGGCCTGCCGATCCTGCGGATCCAGAACCTCAACGGGGCGCCCAACTACAAACGCTTCGCCGGCTACGCACGGCCGTCCTGGATTGTCGAGCCCGGAGATCTGCTCTTCGCCTGGTCCGGTGCCAGATCCTCTCTAGGCCCCCATCGATGGGCGGGTCCCGAGGGAGTCCTGAATCAGCACATCTTTCACGTGTGGCCGATGGAAGGGATCGACAAGGACTGGCTCTTCGAGGCGCTCCGGGCGTTGATGCCGATTCTGAGCTCCCGCACCCAGGGGTTCAAGTCCACCCTGGTACACATTCGAAAAGGCGATCTGGTGAGCCTTCCGATCGCCCTGCCGCCGCCTCACGTACAGCAGAAGATCGGTGCCTGGTCGAGGCGACTCGAGGCAGCTCGTGTCGCCGAGCAAGAGCACCTGGACCACCAGGCGACCCTACGCGACGCCCTCTGCGACGCGCTGCTCACCGGCCAGGTCGGGTAACTCTTACGAGATCCCTTTCCACGGGATCACCTGCACCGGCCCGAAACCCTCGAGCTGGGGTCGTAGCTCCTCGGCAGGTCCGACGGCCACCACCGCGAGACGGTCGGGATGAAGGTGCTTCCGAGCCATCTCGAGCAAGGTCTGTCGGTCGATGTCCAGCAGCAGGCGGGGATAGGTCTCGTAGTAGTCGTCGCCGAGGCCGAAGATCGCAACGGACTTCAGGCGCTGCAGAGCATCGCTGATGGTCTGCAGGGTGTAGGGAAAAACCCCCACCAGGTACCTCTGGCTGTCCGCCAGCTCCTCTTCGGTGACCAGATCCTCCCGGATCCTCCGCAGCTCGAAGACCAGCTCCCGCACCGCGGCCCCGGCGACGTCGTTCGCCACCGCAGTTCGGATCTGGAACGGTCCCGGGCCCAGACGGAAACCGAAGTAGCTCTGTACGCTATAGGTGAAACCGTGGCGCTCGCGCAGGTTGAGGTTGATGCGACTGGTGAACTTGCCTCCGAAAATGGAGTTGAGCAGGATCAAGCGCTGGAAGTCGGGATGGTTCCGGGCCACTCCCTTGTGGCCCAGGAGCAGCTGAGTCTGCTTGCCCGGTCGGTCGACCAGGTAGACCTGCGTCCGCGGGAGGTGATCGATCTCGAGCCGGGGCATTTCGACTGCCGGCCCCGGCTGCCAGCCTCCAAGGGCCCCCTCGGCCCGCCGCAACAGGTCGTCGGTCGCGAAGTCTCCCACGGCTACCAGCCGCGAGCCGTTGGGAATGACCTGTCGCCGGTAGAAGGCGAGGAAATCTTCCCGGGTCAGCTTCTCCACTCCCTCGACCGTGCCCGACTGGGGCCGCCCGTAGACGGTTCCGCGATAGAGCGCGTCGAATAGAGTCTTTTCGGCCAGGGCCATCGGCGAGTCGCGGCGTCGGAGCAGATCCGCCAGTCGAGACTTGCGGAGCCTCTCGATCTCTTCGTCCGGAAATTCCGGCTCCAGCACCACCTCGCCGAGAAGCGCCAGAACGGCATCGAGATCCCGCGAAAGGAGCTCGGCTTCCGCGTAGGCGACATTCCAGCCGGCCCCGGTATCGAGAGCCCCGCCGAGGCGCTCCACCGTCGACGCGATCTCGATCGCCGAATGGTGGCGGGTGCCCTCGTCGAGCAGCTCACCGTGCAGGCTGGCGAGCCCGGGCTGCTCGAGGCCTTCGAACATACAACCCGCCGGCATCACGATTTCCAGGTTGACCAGGGGTACCGAGCTCGCCGGAGCCGCGTAGACCTCCATGCCATTGGGCAGGGTCTCGCGCACGAACTCGGGGAAACGGAAGTCTTTCGGGGGCATGGCCGCCGGTGGACGAGAGCGATCGAACGTGTGCTGCCTGCTCATGGTGCGGGGCTCTCCTGGACGCGGTCGACCTGATCGTGTGGAACCACGTTCACCACGACTCGTTCCTCGGGTCGGAAGTATCCTCGAACCAGCTCGCGAATGTCTTCCGCTCCGATCTCTCGGCAATACCGGCCCTTGTCGAACATCCGCCCGGGGTCGTCGAAGAAGGTCGCTCCCATCGACAGGTAGTCGGCGCGTTTCTCGAGAGTCTGTAGATCACCGTAGTGGGAGGCGAGCACCACGCTACGACCTTGCTCGACCCTTTCGTCCGACAGGGTCTCGGCGACCAGGCGGTCCAGGTGTTCGACCAGAGCCTTTTCCAGCTCCAGGATGTCGACCCCCGGCTTGGCGGTCGAAACGAAGCCGAACGTGCCCGTTTCTTCGAGCGGCAGGATGTAACAGCTGAGATCCTGGGCCAGCTGGCGTCGGTACACCAGGTCTTCGTACATCACGCTCGACTTGCCTTCGCTGAGAGCCGTGGAGAGAAGGTCTGCCGCGTACCACTCCGGAGTCCCGCAGGCCGGCCCCTTGAATGACATGTAGATCCGTGGCAGGCGCACGTTGTCGCCGAGAGTCGCCCGACCTCCCGGATGTGGGGTCGGCCGGGGCGGAACGAAGGGACGCTCCACCGGCTCGGTGGGCGGGATGTCGCCGAAGTACTTGGCGACCTGGTCGAGAACCTGGCTGCGATCGAAGTCGCCGGCCACCGTCAACACCGCATTGTTGGGGGCATAGAAGCGGTGGAAGAAGCTCCTCACGTCGTCGAGATTCGCCTGCTCCAGGTCGTCGAGGTAACCGATCACCGGCCAGCGATACGGATGATCCGGCGCATGCAGGATCTCGTGCTGTCGTTCGAACGCCAGGCCGTAGGGCTGATTGTCGATCTTCTGACGCCGCTCGTTGATCACCACTTCCCTCTGGTTGTCGAGCTTCTCCTGGGTGATCGACGGCAGGAAATGACCCATGCGGTCGGACTCGAGCCACAACCCAAGCTCCAGGTGCGACGAAGGGAGCACCTCGAAATAGTTGGTGCGATCGAACCAGGTGGAGCCGTTGGCGATTCCGCCCGCCTGCTGGACATAACGAAAATGATCGTTGGTGCCGACATTCTCCGATCCCTGGAACAGCAGGTGCTCGAAGAGGTGGGCGAATCCGGTGCGGCCCGGAGCCTCGTTCTTGGAGCCCACGTGGTACCAGAGATTGATCGCCACCAGCGGCAGCCGGGCGTCGTGATAGAGCACGATCTGCAACCCGTTGTCGAGAGCGTGACGCTCGAATTCCAGCTGATCGAAGCGGCTCACCAGCGCGTTCGGAGGCCGGGAAGCGGCTTCCGAAGAGCCCGCTTCAGAAGAGAATAGAGGTCGCAGCATCGTAGTCCCCAGGTGGACCGATGTCGGTCTTCGGTGATCGGTCGATTCGCGATGAAAGGATAGGTAGCTCACGGTGCCGACCGGACCCGAGGTCGACAAGGAGACGGGATACCCACCCGATCGGACGCAAGCAGTGTAGTGACCGCCGGCTCAACGTGTCAAGCGAGCGGGCGGTTGACTTACGCTCAAGTTCCGCCTATACTCACGCCAGTTTCCAGCGTCCGAACACCGCTCGAAGTCAGAGCTCGCAGGCAAATTCAGAAGTCGAACTTCAGAAGTCGAAACGGGACCACTCATGACTCGCCGCCGCCAGGCTTCCTACCTGACCGAACGCCAGAAGGCGATCCTCGAATTCATTGCCGATTACCAACAGCGAAACGGGATCTCTCCGACCCACCGCGAGATCCGCGAAGAATTCGGTTATTCCTCGTTCGGCACCGTTTACAAACACCTCAAGCTGCTGCAGGAAAAAGGATATCTCCACCGCGACTGGAACCAGAAACGGGGCCTGGAGCTGGTCCGGGCGGTGCCCGGGGGTGGCCTGGTCAACGAGTCGGACGTTCCCTTCCTCGGCATCATCGCTGCCGGCCAGCCGATCGAAACCCTGCCCGGTCGCGACCGTCTCGCGGTACCCAATCACCTCTTCGAAGGGCAGGCGGTCGACCACTACGTGCTCAAGGTGACGGGAGAGTCGATGATCCAGGAGGGGATCTTCGACGGCGACTTCGTGGTGGTCTTGCGCCGGGAAGAGGCCAAACCCGGCGAGATGGTGGTGGCCCTCGTAGGTGGCGACGCGACCCTCAAACGCTTCTATCCCGAGGGGCAGACCGTCCGCCTGCAGCCGGCGAATCCGGACATGGAGCCGATTCGGGTTCCTGCCAGCGAGGTCACGGTGCAGGGCGTCGTCGTCGGCCTCATGCGAAAGTTCTGATCCCCGTTTCGACCCGTTCCACAGCGCACGGCCCCTCCCTCCGAACCCAGGCATCCTCTCGTCTCCGGCCCCAACCCCCAGGGTGGCGCCGCCTTTCTGGCCACTGCTAAACTCCCTTTTTCTTCGTTCGGGACGCCCGAGTGGCTCCTGACGATTCCTTCGCCGCGAGCCGACGCCGGCCACGGAGCTCGCAGCGAGGCCGAGATCTACCCGTCAGGGAGTCCTAGCGCATGGATATCGATCAATTACTGACGATCATGACCAAGCAAGGTGCCTCCGATCTTCATCTGAAGACCGGACGCCCTCCGCTCCTGCGCCTGAACGGCAAATTGCTGCCGCTCAAGACCGATGCCCTGAAGAAAGAAGAGCTGGAGCAGATGATCGAGCGGTTGCAGCTCTCCGCTCCTCAGCTCCGTCGCCTGGAAGAGAAGATGTCGGTCGATCTCGCCTACGGAGTGCGCGGGGTTGCCCGCTTTCGCGGCAATATCTACATGCAGAGGGGAAATCTCGCCGCGGTCTTCCGGCGCGTGCCGTTCGAGATCATGGCTGTCGAGGATCTCGATCTGCCGAAGGTGCTGCTGGACTTCTGCACCCTGCCGATGGGCCTGGTCCTCGTCACCGGCCCCACCGGCAGCGGCAAGTCGACCACCCTGGCTGCCCTGATCAAGTACATCACCCACACCCGCCCGGTCCACGTGATCACCATCGAGGATCCGATGGAGTTCCTGTTCAGCGACAGCGTCGCCTCGATCTCGCAGCGGGAGCTCGGCACCGACACCATCGCCTTCGCCGAAGCCCTGCGCAACGCCATGCGCCAGGATCCCGACGTGATCATGGTCGGTGAGATGCGGGACCCCGAAACGATCCAGACGGTGATCACCGCCGCGGAGACCGGACACCTGGTGTTCTCGACCCTGCACACCAACACCGCTCCGCAAACCGTGGACCGGATCCTCGATTCTTTTCCCGCCGATCAGCAGGGCCAGATTCGCGCCCAGCTCTCCCAGGTTCTGAAGGCGGTGGTCTCGATGAAGCTGGTGGAGCGCAAAGACCGCCAGGGGCGGGTGGCGGCCCTCGAAATCATGCGGAGCTCCCCCAAGGTCGCCAAGATGATCGAGAAGGGTGAGACCGCGGACATGCACGAGGAGATCGAGACCTCGGTCGGCTTCTACCGGATGCAGACCCTGAACCAATCGCTTCTCTCCCTCCTGGTGCACAGCGTCATCTCGTTCAAGGAAGCGATGAGCCAATCGCCAGACCCCGAGGATCTCTCCCTCAAGCTGAGGAAGATGTTCCCGAACCTCGAGCAAGGAGAAGAGATGTCGACGTCCGACTTCGCCGAGATCCAGGAGCTCATGCAGTTCCGCAAGCTCTATGAGGAACAGGAAGAAAAGACCAAAATGCGCATGTCCGAGAAGGACGAGCAGGCGGCGCACCTGCAGCAGCTGATCGCCGAGCGCGACCAGCAGATCCAGGATATGCATGCCCGCGTCGAGGAAATGAAGAAAGAGAACGAGAAGATGCGGGGCGACTACTCTCGCCTCCGCGAAGAGGCGCAGGGAAAGATCGACAAGCTCATGGATCGCATTCGCGAGCTCAACCAGCGGTTGGCGGGCGGTGCGACCGGGAGCGAGAAGAAATCGGGCATCTTCCGCTAACGAACCGGCCCCTCCGAGATCTCGATCAAAGAATGCCAGCACGCCGGACAACCCCTCGATGAGCAGATGGCGCGAGAAGCATCGTGCCGTTCGCAACCTCCTGCTCGCCACTCTCGCCTTCTTGTTCCCGACTCCCGAGCTGGCCGCGAGCACCCTGCGTGTCGAGATCGGACCGGGAAAGATCGCCGCTCTCACCGATCAGAACGAGATCTTTCTCGAGGCCGAGCCACAACGGGGCGAAGGTCTCTACGCCTTTACCCGCCGGCTGACCGGCTCTACCGAGAGCTCGCGGGTCATTTCCCAGCTCAACGGCCACCCGCGCCGCCTGTTGAAGGGTGTGCGGTATCGAGTGCCCTTCGAGCGGGTCGAGGAGACTTTCAAGGTAGAGATCCTGCACTCTCTCTTCCATGCCGACCGGGCGGTGGCGCGCGGCTGGGAGCACCATGTCGTCGACCGTGCCGAGAGCCCCAGCCTGTGGCGAATCGCCGAGTGGTTCACCGGTGCGGGAGAGAACTTTCGCCAGATCCGCGAGGCCAACCAGCTGGCCGACGACACCTTGCGTCCGGGCCAGGTTCTGATCATTCCGAAGAATCTTCTCTTCGCCTCCCTCCTCGCCCAGGTTCCTCTCCTGGACTACGAGCGCGGACCGGCCGGCAACTACGCGATCTACCGCCTGCGCAGGGGGGAGGCCTTGTATTCGGCGGTGGTGGTGCAGTTCACCGGCGGCACCTTTGCCGAGGACGTGATCGCCCTCGCCGAGGAGCTCGCCGATCTGAACCAGATCGCGGACGTCACCGACATGCCGGTCGGCCAGGCGATCCGGATTCCCTTCGACATGCTCCTGCCCGAATACCTGCCCCAGGACGACCCGAGACGGAAGGAATACGAGAAGGACCGGCAGGAGAGCGGCAAGTACAGCAACACGGTGAAGGCCTCCCGTCTCGAGGGCATTACGGTCATCCTCGACGCCGGGCACGGAGGGCAGGATCCCGGCAGCTCTCCCGGCGGCGTCTGGGAGAGCACCTACGTGTACGACATCATGCTGCGGGTGCGGGAGCTGCTGAACGCCGAGACGTCCGCAACGGTGCACACCACGACCCGCGATGGCGCCGACTACCGGCGCAGCGAACGCGACGTGTTGCACAACTCCCGCGGCCACAAGGTCTTGACCGATCCTCCCTACGCGATCGAGGACGTCAAGGTCGGCGCCAATCTCCGCTGGTACCTGGCCAACAGCCTGCATCGCGAGGCCACCCGAAGAAGTGGTGACGACGCCAAGACCCTCTTCCTCTCGATCCACGCCGATTCCCTGCACCCATCCCACCGCGGCATGATGGTCTATGTGCCGGCCGCCAGTCTGACCAAGGGTGAATACGGAAAGACCGGTACTGTGTACACCCGCCGAAGAGAGGTGAAGGAAGAACGCCGGGTCAGCTTTTCCTGGAAGGAACGAACCCGCAGCGAGGGCCTCTCCCGCCAGCTCGCCAGCCATTTGCTGGGAAGCTTCAGGCGCCACGGGTTGGCCATCTACCACGACAAACCCATTCGCGATCGCATCATCCGCTGCCGGCGCTGCCGGCCCTTCGTACCCGCGGTGGTGCGCTACAACGCCGTGCCCGCCAAGCTCCTGCTCGAAGTCTGCAACCTCAACAACCACAAAGACCGCGCCCTGCTCCGCACCCGGGCCTTCCGCCAGGACGTGGCCGAGGCGATCGTAGACGCGATCCTCGCCTACTACGGACAGACACCCATCTCCGCCGACATCGCGTCGGCGCGGGAACTTTCTCGCCCCGAGAACAGTCTGAAGAGAGAAACGGAGACGATGGTTTCCGCCGAACCCTGACGACCGGCCCAAGCGAGAGCGCACGGGGCCCACCGGGAGCATCATGGAGGCGATGACGGCCACACAACCCCTCAGCTCGAATCCCGATCTCGAACTGGCGGAGCGGCACCGATATGGCGACGAAGCCGCCTTCGAAGAGGTCTACCTGCGTTTCGGCTCGATGGTCTACAACCTCGCCTTCCGGATGTGTGGCAAAGAAGAGAAGGCGGAAGATCTCACCCAGGAGATCTTTCTTCGTATCCATCGCCACCTGGAACGGTTCAACGGCCGCTCGTCTCTGAAGACCTGGGTCTACCGGGTCGCCCTCAACCACTGCCGAAGCAAGCTCAGCCGCCGACGCATCTTCACCCGTCCCCTCGCCGACGAGAATGCCGGCGAAGGAGTCGATCTGGTGGATGCCCGCCGTGACCCCGAGCAGCGCACTCTGGCCCAGGACACCGCCGCCCAGGTGGCCCGGGCCCTACGAGAGCTGAAACCGGCGTTTCGCGAAGCCGTCATCCTCCGCGACCTGGAAGGGATGACCTACGAAGAAATCGCCGAGATTCTGAAGATCCGCATCGGAACCGTCCGCTCCCGCATCGCTCGCGGACGCGACCGCCTGCGGACCGTTCTGGAGAAACAATCATGACCGCCCATGTTTCGGCGGAGCTACTGTCCGCCTATCTCGACCACGAGCTGGCCGCCAACGAGGCCCAGGAGCTCGAGGAGCATCTCGAGAGCTGCCCGGAGTGTTTTGCCCGGTTGGAGGGTATGCGCCGGGTGGTCTCGAGCCTCGGACACCTGGAGCGCATGGCGCCGTCTTCGACGCTCGATCAGCTGGTCATGCGTCGAGTCGTCCTCGCCGGTGAGCAGAAGAGCTGGCTCGACCGCCTCGAGAGCTCCTTGCCCTCGTACCAGAGACAGTCCAACATGCTGGCCCTGTTCAGTGTGGTGATCGCCCTCGCCCTGATCGTCTTTTCCTTCCTCTATGCTCTGAAAATACGTCAGAGCGGAGTGATCGAGGTGCGTTTCGACGACCCCGCCTGGGAATCCGTGAGCGAGCCCAGCGAGGTGACCCACCTCTCGGTCGGCGACATGGCCTTCGAGCTGCACGGCGAGCGTTGGATCGAAGAAGGTCTCGACCCCGCGGTCGAAGCGCGGGTCGTCGAGCGCGGAGCCCCGGAGGCCACCGAGCTCACCAAGCTCCACCCCACGCTCGAGCCGCTGCTAGAAATCGAGAGGCCGACCGTCCTCAAGCTCGGCAACGAGGTGATCGAGCTGCGCTGAACCTAGTTCTACTTGGTCAGATTACGACCCGAGCTCGGAAGAGTCGGCGTTCCTGGAGCCAGGTCGAGCGGGTCGAGGAAGAC
>CAZMEL010000045.1:0-37533 GCA_964565225.1 uncultured Thermoanaerobaculia bacterium
CCATGGCTTCGACGACCCGGCGCTCCGGGAATTCTCCGGAGGGAAACCATGAGCCGGATCAGCTGGTTTCACCGCCTCACCCCACCCCCGGAAGCACCGATCGAAGCCGTCCGCTACGAGGTCTATGATCCGCCTCTGGTCATCGAGAGAACCCGCTCCCTGCCCACCCCCACCCGCAAGCTCGTCGATCTGCCCGATCGCCGTGCCTACCGCAGCCTCAGCCGGGCCGGCGTGATGCTCAGCGCCGTGGGTCTCCCCGTGCAGGAGCTGCTGGCGCCCGAGATCGAGCGCGATCCCTACCGGGTCGGTTTGTATTGCGCCTTCGACGCCGGCCCCCAGAACTACGAGGCGTGCCGCGACCTGCTCGAGGTGGAAGAAGGCTTTGCCGCGCGCTTCAAGAAGATGAACCACCCCAAGCGTTACCTCTCGCAGCTGGTCAACCTGCCCGCCGCCCAGCTCGGAATCTTCCTCGGCCTTCGGGGCCCGATCAACGTCTATGCCCACTCCACCCGGGCCGCGGCCCACGCCCTCGACCAGGCCGAGCTCGACCTCGCCACCGGCATTGTCGAGCACGCCCTCGTCTGCTCCGCCTTCTCCCTCGAAGATCCCATGCTCACTCTGCGGATCCACCGGCGAGAAGGCAAGGGTCGCGTGATCAGCGAAGGTGCGGTCGCCCTTCTCCTCGACGCCGGAGGGGAAGCCGTCGACTGGCCCGCTCGCTTATCGGAGCTCCCCGAACGCGACGAGCACGGCGGCATCGCCGAGCCGTTGCTCGCTCTCGTGGAATCGCTGCCGCTCACAGCCGACGCGACCCTTCGAGACCCTTCGAGACCTGGCGGAAGGAACACCGACTCGACCTCGCGAGCGAATCTGAAAAAGTAGAGCTAGCTCGCTCGGTACCACGTCACGACGTTGCTGCTTGCACCCGCTTCCCCGCCTCGTAGACCTTCCGCAGTAGATTCCCGGGCTCCGACCGCAGCCGGCCGAAGAGCTCCAGCCGGCGGCGGATCAGGGGTGTGGAAGGGCGAGGGTACCGGCCGAGGACTTCGAGGCTGAAGCCGGGGTCGTAGCAGCTGAGGAGGTTGAGGAAGTCACTCCAGGAGTCGTCGATCTTGACGTTGCCGAAGTCGAGCACCCCCAGCAGGTGCCCGGTGGCGGGATCGTGCAGGAGATGGTGCTCGGAGAGATCGCCGTGCACCAGGCAGAGGTCTTCTTCCTGAAAGACATCGGGAAACCCGACATAGGGCTGGCAGATCTCCGAGATCAGGCCGTATTGGGGATCACTTCGCAGGGAATCGAGGATTGCCTCGAGCGAAGGAAGCTCGGATCCGCTACCGATCCAGCTCTCGTGGACGTAGAGATCTTCCCGGAAGGAGAGGCCCTCCGCCCGGGCATCGGGCTCGAAGGTTTCGAGGGGTGTTGCGTGGAAAACCGCGAGGAACCGGGCCAGGTCGGCCACGAAGATCTTCCGACGAGCCGGGCCGAGTGCCGCCAGGGCCTCCGGCAGCAAGGGCTGCCCTTCGATTCGGGAGTACCCCACATACTCCGCTCCCCCATTCGGCTCTCGGTGCGTGAAGACATGGTCGGGCACCCGGGCCGGCAGCTTCGCCCGGACCCGATCGAGAGCAAAGACCTCCCTACGAAGCTCCTCCCGGCTCTCCCGGTCTTTGGGAAAGCGAAACATCCAGCGATCGTCGACCTGGAAACATTCATTGCTGGTGCCCGCGGACGGCCCCGAGACGTTCCGCGTATCCACCTCCGGAAAATCGCGGGCGAGAATCCGCCGCACATCATCCGCTCGCATCCGATCACTGTCTCACGGTCCCGCGGCCCGATCCAGCCCCTCTCTCGACGCCTCTCTCCTTCCAGCCAGGAAGTAGGGAAGGAGGCTCACGGTCATCCAGTAGGCGCTGGCGATCACCGCGGCGAGCAGCCAGCCCAGGCTGCGGTTGGGAAGCAGGGCCGACCGGGTCAACACGAGGAATCCGGCGACCAGCACCAGGGCGTTGAGGCGCAGCGCGCGGCCGGCGGTGGCGAAGGCGGTGCGCAGGGCCGGCTCCGGATCTTCGGTCGCTCGGGCTCGGCGAAAAGCGTGCTGGAAATGCAGCCCGAAGTCGACACCCACTCCGATCGCCAGGGCGGCGAACATGCTGGTGGCCACACCCAAGGGCAGGCCGGCATATCCCATGCCGCCGAAGACGACCCAGGCGGCGGCCACTACCGGCAGGAGCAATCCGCCGACCCGGCGGAGGCTGCGCATCAGGATCCAGACCAGGGCTCCGACCGCCAGCAGGGTCAGGGCCATGGAGCGCAGCTGGTTCGAGACCACCGACCCCACCACCGCCTGGGCCACCGGAAGCTCGCCGCTCAGCCGGCAGGCCACGTCGGTCCCGGCGGTCAGCTGCTCGAGACCCCGACGCAACCGCTCTTCGAGAGCCTGGCCGCGACGAAAGTCCGGATCGCGGACCAGGAGGCGGATCCGCGCCACCTGACCCGTCGCGGAAAGGAAATGGTCGAAATCGATCCTCGCCGCGATGAGCTTCACGCGACGGAGAACGCTGGAGATCTTGAGAGATGTGAGAGTCGAGAGGGGGCGCTGATAACCCTGCGAACGCACGATGAGCTCGAAGGGCAACAAATGAGTCACCACTCCTCCCACCGACGGGCTGTTGTGAGCGAGCTGGTCGATTCTCTCCACCAGGCGAAACCCTTCCGGCCGGAGGAAGAAACCTCCTTCGGTCCCCACCGCGGGCTCGGTCTCGAGGCTCTCGGCTCGACACACGATATCGAGTCGATAGCTCCCCCAGAGGTTGTCGTTGAACACGCGGTCGGCCCTAGCGATCGTGGAGCGAGGATCGAAATTGTCGACCCAGGCGTCTTGCACCTGCAGCTGGAGGACCCCCGGCAAGGCGGCGACACAGAGTAGAAAAGAGCCCAACAGGGCCCGGCTTCGGTGGGCCACGAGCCACTCTTCGGTCCTTCCCGGCCGCGGATTCGGTGGCGAAGAATCGGGCGCACGGGGCAGCCAGCTGCTGGGCAGCAGCAGGAGCCAGGCCGGAGCCAGGCTGAAGGTCAGCCCCATGGCGATCAGAGTGCCGACCGCCGCGAAGATCCCGAAGTCACGGACCGGCGGTAGCGAGGCGCTGAGAAAGGAGAGAAACGCCAGGGCCGACGTGACCGAGGTCGAGACCACGGGCCGGGCGATCTCACCCAGAGCCTGGTCGACCGCCGGGGCGAGAGGCACCTCCGAGTCGGGCCGCAGCTTGCTCCGCAGGCGGACGAGAAGATGCATCTCGTCGAGCACGGTGACGGTCATCAACACCACAGGCAGCAGCGTGGTCACCAGGGTGATCGGCACTCCGAGCCAGCCCATGAGACCGAGCGTCCAGACCAGGACCAGCACGACCTGGGCGAGAGGTACCAGCACTCCCCCCGGTGAGCGGAACACCCAAGCCAGCAGCAGGGCCATGACCACCACCACCACCGGCACCAGAGCTCGCAAGTCTTCGAGCACCGCGCGGCCGAGACGCACCTCGGCCACCACCGGGCCGGTGAGCAGAATCTCGAAGGGCCCGGCATCGGTCTCCGCGACCCACGAGTCCAGTCGCTCCAGAAGATCGCCCCGGCCGACGCCGTCCGGATCTTCGATCGGCACGTAGATCGCCGCCGCCCGACCCTTCTCGGAGAGAAAGAGCCCGGCAGCCAGAGGATGGCTCCAGATCCGCTCCAGCCGCTCCTCCAGTGCCCGCGCATCGGCAGGAATCGGGTCGAGCAGAGAACGGAACGGGCGGAGCAGGCCATCGCGCGGAGGCTCCACGAGATTCGCCACCGAGCGCACCCGTTCCGATTCCACGCCGGGGAGCTGCTCGAGATCCCGGTGCAAACGCGCCACGACCTCGAACCCCTCCGCCGACGCCAACGACCGGGAGCCGGCAGGAGCGTGCAACAAGACGATCACCTGCTCGTTCTCGGCAAACGCACTCCGATCGGCGGCGGTCGCCCGGACCACGGGATGATCCCGCGGATGGATCGACGCCCCATCGGTGCGAATGTCGAGGCGAAGGATCCCGAGCCCCAGCAGCAGCGTGGGCACGAGATGGGCCAGAGCCCACATCGCCGGACGCCGTGCGGAGGCTCGGGAGACGCCGAGCAGGTGATCGATCAAGACGCCTCAGCGCCCGGAATCGCCGGCAGCCACCGGCAGCGGAACCTCGCCGTCCTCGCCGGGAGCCTGGTCGGGCTCTTCTTCCTGCTCCTCCGGCTTCTGCTCCTCTCCGGGCACCTCGTCGGGCACGAAGTCGATCGGCTGGCCCGGCGGCACCGACGCGATCTGGGCCTCGGCGCGAACCGGCCCCAGGACCTCGCTCTCCCCCAGCTTCGAGCTCTTCATGACCCAGTAGACGTCGAAGTAGCTCTCGGCCGGTGCATCGATGGATACGTCGACCCCCATCTCGGCGGCGATCTCGGACTGCTGGATCCGCCCCAGGGTCTTGTATCCATCGGCCAGGGTCACGCTCACCTCCCCGGCGAACTCGGAATGCCCGATCATCTCCAGGCTCACCATCTCGGTATCGATCACCTTCAGGCCGGCATCGGTGGTGTACGGCGCGCTGCGAGTCACACACACCGGACCCGCCAGGCCGATCGATTCGTCGATCTTGCCGTCGCTGTCGATGTCGAGATTGAAGCTGAGGGTGGAGTCCATGCATTCCTCACCCTCCTTCGGGAAGAGCGTGCCCGGATGCGGCACTCCACCACCGGTGATCCACGGCTTGGGCGGGTGGCAGAACCCGTCGACATCGGCGCTGCTGCCGTCGGAGAACGTGACCGTCATGCCGCCGATATGGCAGTAGAACGGAGAGCCCACCGGCAGATTCTTTCCCTCGGGACCCCGCGGCCGGTTGGGATGGGTGTTGTGGTCGCCGTAGGGGCCCACATAGTCCTCGACCTCGCCGTGGCGAGCAGCCCACTTCTCGAGATTCAATCGCGGATCCACCGCCGTCGTCACCTGGCCCACATCCTCGAGATAATCGAGGCGCAGACGGTGGGAGACATGGCAGGGGGTGTCTTCCGGCGGGTTGAGGCGGAAGCCGTAGATCCCCGGCTGGGTGACCCGGAAGCTGCCCGGCGCCGCGCCGATCACGTGCTCCCCGGGGCCGAAGGTGCCGTCGTCGTTCCAGTCGAACCAGGCGTTGATGAACATCGAATTCGCGGCGTCGTAGGTGTGGGAACGGCCACGAACGTCGCTGTTGGTCAACACGCCCACGAGAAAGGTCACGTGGTCGACCTTCAGCTTGTCGCCCTCACAGTCCGCCAACAGAAGACCCCCGTCGTCGAAACGATCGTAGACCGGCGCCGTCAGCGCATCACACTCCGACGGATTGTCGTCGATCTTGCCGCAGCAGATCCCCAGCCACTCGTACTGGAACCGTGGATAGATCCCGAAAACGTGGGAAGCACCGTCGTCCCCTACCACCTTGGTCGGATACGGCGGATCGTCGAGGTCACCGTGATCGGCGGAGTAGAGAAAATTGATGCCGTCCCGGTCGGCCTGGTGCAGGTTGACCTTGCAAGCATTCTGGTAGGCGGAATACATGATCGTTTCCATCGCCGGGTCGTCGTTGCCGCAGGGCGGAGCGTTCCGCCACCGATCGGGATGATGCAGCCCGATGAAATGCCCGAACTCGTGGGTCATCACGGCACGGATGCCGATCTGCGGCTGGCCACAGGCCACCGGATCCCCGAGATTGCCAGGCGTCAGGCGCCAGGTCGTCGGGTTGCCGTTGGTGTCTTCGGGTTGATTGTTGAGCAGAATGTCGGCCTCGTTGATCACCCCGGTGTTGGCATCGCGCCAGATGCACGTGATACCCAGAACATCCCGGCCGATTCCGTTGTCCGGCCAGAAGTCCTCGTCCCACGACACACAGTTCACACTGTCCATATTGCCCGCCATGCAGGCGCTGTTGTTGCTGCCGTTGAGACTGATATGAGCCGGGCTCACGGCATTCCAGGCGTTGCTCGAGGCGAAGACCTCACCGGCGATCTGCCCGGCGGTGAGACCGGCCTGTCCAGGATTGGGCGACTCGGCGAGAAGGTTGGGATTGAGCTCGTAGAGCTCACCGCAGCTCACGGCCAGGCGGAGATCCCAGTGGGCGAAGGCAGCGCCTTCGTTGGGGCACAAGTTCTGTCCACCATGCAAGCCACCCGGACCGATGACATGGAATCCCCGAGCCGGAGCGGCACCCTTGGCCGGCTCACCCTCGATCAGGCCAGGGGCCCGGCCCACGATCTCGGCGCCTCGGAGGGCGTCGTCGAGATAGCCACGGAAGAGATCCCAGTCCATGGAGTCGACCAGGCCTTCCCCCTCCACCGGCACGAGGGCCTCGAGGCCTCCGTCGCTACGAATCTCCATCGATCCATCACGGAGCGGCTCGAGAACGAGCTTGTCGAGCGCCAGCTCCGGGAGACGATACTTCCCGTCGCGCCCCTGCTCGGTGAGCAACAAGACCAGCTCCCCCGGCTCGAAGAGCGCGCCACCCACGATGTCGAGCATCACATCGTCGACCCGGCCACCGAGCACCTCTACCTGGACCTCGCCGCGGGCCGTACCGACCAGCGACTCCGAAACCTGGATCCCCACCTCGGTGTAGATGAAGGTTTCCTCGTCGTTCCAGTAGCTACGGACCGACGTCACCTCACCCACGAAGATGTCGGTCTTGTCGCGAACCAGACTCGAAAGGGATTGCGGACCGGAGCTCGCCTCCGCCGGAGAACCGGAAAGGGCGAGCAGGAAAACGAAGAACACAGAGCACCACGAACGAACTCTTGCACATGAGAACATCGAGCTCTCTCCTCTTGGTCAAACATTGATCGGACACACGTAGGCCGTCCGACACCGCCTTCCGGGTAATTGCGGTGTCCGTGCCCTTCCACGCGTGTCTCTGGCCAGAGAGAGCTGACCGACTCAAGAGGAGAAGAACCCGGAATGTACGAGGGCAAATGGACCTTTGCTTATCGAAGACGATACATAAGCCGGTAGGTTTTGTCCAGGCAACCGGAGACTTCGACGAACAACCATTCCGCAATCCTCACTCCAGCACACGAGCATCTCGCTGCTTTCTGCCGACGACGAGGAGGACGCCCGAGTCTGATCCAACCTTGAAAATCGTCATACGACCTGCCGATTTTCAGGGTTGATTGCTATCATTGTTCCATGATCTCACGGACTCGACACCTCGATCGACTGCTCGATCTTCTCCAGCGCTATCCGGTGGTGGCGATCCTGGGGGCGCGGCAGGTCGGGAAGACGACGCTCGCTCGGCACCTGGCCGCGGGGCTCGACCGGACGGCCCATTTCTTCGACCTCGAAGATCCCGAGGATCTCGCCAGCCTCACGGAACCCAAGCTGGCCCTGGAGCCGCTCGAGGGTCTGGTCGTGCTCGACGAGGTACAGCGCAAGCCGGATCTGTTCCAGATCCTCCGAGTGCTCGCGGATCGGCCATCACGACCGGCTCGTTTTCTGGTTCTCGGCAGCGCCTCGCAAGAGCTGCTCCGCCAGTCGTCGGAAACTCTCGCCGGGCGTGTTCACTTTCATGCGCTCGAAGGTTTCGATCTCGACGAGGTGGGAACCGAGGCATGGAAGAGCTTGTGGATCCGTGGAGGGTTTCCCCGCTCGTTTCTCGCCGACTCCGACCTCGCCAGCTTCGAGTGGCGCCTCGACTTCATTCGCACGTTTCTGGAGAGAGACCTGCCGCAGCTCGGGATCCAGACCCCCGGCGAAACGCTGCGGCGCTTCTGGACCATGGTGGCCCACCGGCAGGGCCAGGTCTGGAATGGAGCGGAGCTGGCCCGGGCTTTTGGTGTGTCCCCGAACACGGTGCGGCGATACCTGGACCTCCTGACCTCTTCACTGGTGATTCGCCAGCTCCAGCCCTGGTTCGCCAACGTCCAGAAACGCCAGGTCAAGGCTCCGAAGGTCTATCTCGCGGACCCGGGCCTCACCCATGCGCTGCTCGGCCTCGAAGGGTATCGAGACGTTCTCGGCCACCCGGTCTGTGGTGGGACCTGGGAAGGGTTCGTCATCCAGGAGATTCGCAATCGGCTCCGAGCCCGCTCGGAGGAGTGTTTCTTCTGGCGGACCCATTCCGGAGCGGAGCTCGATCTGCTGATCACACGAGGCCAGAAACGGAGAGGTTTCGAGATCAAACACACCGCGGCTCCCAGGACCACGCGGTCGATGCACCAGGCGCTCGAAGACCTGGAGCTCGAGCGGATCGACGTGATTCACGCCGGCTCGAGCAACTTTCCGCTGGGAGAGAGGATCCGGGCGGTCTCGATCCGGCGGCTCTGGGAAGACCTCGAGCCTCTCTGAACGGCGGCTCAATAGGCGCGGCGCGCGAAACGAGCCGGGAGCTGGCCACCGAGCTCGTCGATCACCTTGAGCAGGTATTTGTCGGTGTCTTCGTCCATGGCGTCGGTGATGTACATCTTGGTGCCGGGGTTCCACCACTCGCGTTCGAGGTAGAGGAAGCCGCAGAGGACTCGCCTCGGTCCGACCTCGACCAGGGAGGCGTCGGGATGGCGTTTCAGGAGGGCGTCGATCGAGTGCCGCCAGCGCACGGGTTTGTAGAGGTGCTGGGCGGTGAGGTCGGCGATTCGTTTGGGGCTGGGCCGGCGCAGGATCCGGCCGAGGACGTTGGGGAGATAGGGTTTCTTGGGAACCTTGAACGGTACTTCTTCGAGGTGGACCCGAAACCTCTTCCCGACTTCTTCCAGCAGGCTGGAGTGCAGGGGTAGCTTGACGGGAAACTTCATCGCTCGGGATTTCGGTGCCTCGGCCTTCAGGCGCTCCATGACCCAGTCGACCCCGGAAGGCTCTCCGACCAGGAGGTGGATGTGGGGCGAGAGCATGCCGCCGATCTCTACCACGCCGTGTTCCTGCCCACGCTTCACGAAATCCCGCAGGACGTGCAGGCGAATGCGGTAGACGATGGCTCGCTCGCCGGTGGGGTCGGGCTTTCCCGGCGGTGCCTTGCGCACCAGCAGGCGCAGGGCATCGGGAAAGCTCAGAGCCCCGATGTGCACCAGGTGGTTGTACTCGCCGAGGCTGAAGCCCAGGGAGTAATCGCCGTTCACCCCGGCTTCTTCCAGGACCATCTGGTACATGTAGTTGACCAGGAACATCCCGAGTCGCTGGTCGGCCTTCTCGTGGAAGACCTCGGGGCTGTCGTTGAGGTAGCGTGTGGCCAGGTCTTGCCCGAGAGTGTCGGAGGCTTCTTCCAGGACGTATCGAACCCAGGGCCGGTGGCGGACGATCTTCTGGATCATCCCCGCGTAGAGAGACGACTGGCTGGGGAACATGAATACCGTGGTCACGAAGGCTCTCCGAGGTTGGCGGTTCGGGGGAGGTCGGAGGAACTGGACAGGACTCGAGATACCCTCGAATCCAAGGCACCATCTGTGGGACGCACTACACTAGAACGAAGGCTCTGCGAGCCGGATGAAGATGTCGCGCGGGCCCTCGAACGCTCGGCGGCCGTGCAGAACCCGGGTGTTGTCGACCATGAGGACGTCGCCTCGCTGCCAGCGGACGTCGGCCATGTGGCGTTCGTTGAGTGCCAGCAGCTCGCGGATCACGGCGCCGGGAATCGGCGCGCCGTCTTCCATTCGGACCTTCATCTGGAACGCCTTCCCGCCCGAGAGCTTGCGCACCGCCTCGGCGGCGGTCCCTCGCTGGAAGGAGAGCTCTCCGAGATACAGCGCGACGATGTTGTTGATGAAGGTATCGCGCTTGCCCTCCGGCCCTTCGATCAGCGCCCAGCGACGCAGCTCGGTGGTCACCGCGCCCGAATCGGAGTCGTGGGCCACTTCCATGCCCTGGCTCTCGCAGTAGGCCTCGACCTCGGCGATGTCTTCGGTCTGGAAGGCGCTCTGCCACACCCCGTCCGGCAGCTGACGAACGTATTTCACCCGGCGGCTCTCGAAGAGATCCCGGGCCCGGTCGCTGAAATCCGCATAGATCCGGCGCCCATCACAAACCGTGGTCTCTCCGTTCGCCTCGGGCGGTACCTCGCAGCAGAACCAGAGGAGGCCGGGAGGCTTCCGGGTGTAGTACATCTCCCCGTGCAGGGGAATGGCGAAGCCCTCGTTGCTGGAGGTCACGGTCAGCAGGGTGGGCTCGGCGCCGACCGGCTCGCGATCGTGGAAGAACCCTCCCTGGTAGGTGGAGAACTCTTCGCTGAAACGAGCGGTGAGCCGCAGGAATTCCTCGCGGCTCACGTCGAAGCCCGAAAACAAGAGAGCACCCGTTTCGCGAAAAACAGACACTACCTCGTCTCGGTCGAGGTCGGAGATCGCTTCGCCGGGCAGAGCGCTCAGCACCCCACCTACGGTCTCTCCGAGAGGACGAATTCTCTCGTGCAGGCTCACTGAGGTCTCCGCCGTGAGGCGTTTATTCGTCGCCGCCGTCTACCTCGGGGCCGTCCTTGGTGCACTTCTTGAACTCGCCGCCATTTTCACACTTCTCCAGCGCTTCGGCATAAGCCTCCGACTGAACGGCGGCCAGGGCACCGAGAACGGCTTGGGCGCCGAGGGCGAACGGAGGAGCGCCGAGCCCACTGACCGTGAAGGTCGACATGAACTTCGCCATCTTCTCCGCGGTCTGCATGGCGACCAGGGTACCGGTGATCAACGCCAGGAAGGAGGCCGTGGTCCAGCTGCTGATGTAGCTGTCGATCGCCTCGTGCTCGGCGTCGGTCACTACCCGGGTGAGCTCGAACGAGGAGACCAGGTCGAACTCGAGGGCGGTGGAATTGATCGAGTCGTCGTCCAGGCCGCTGGCGAGATCGTTCCAGAGGTCGGAATCGCTGATGGCGTCCCAGGTAGTGATGCCCTGGCGAATCTCGTTCTGCTGGGCCGGAGACGAGCTGTTGTAGATGGAGCTACTGGAGTAGAAGGGCTCGCCGGTCTTCTTGTTGCGGCTGACGATGAGAACGAACCAGGCTTTCAGCTGATCGTCCTGCCCGACGAGAGCGGAGTTGGCGAACTTGCCCATCACGTTGAGCACGGTGTTGTTGGCCGAGGTCGACGTACCCGTGCCGAGGTTCTCGACCGCACATACGAGCACCTCCGACATGCAGTCGAGCTTCTTCTCTTCCTCGTCACTGTCGCCGTCACTGTCGCCGTCGCTATCGCCGTCTCCGTCGCCGTCGCCACCGTCGAGGGTCAGCGCCCCATGCCAATCCTGATCGTCGAACGAAGCGAGCTCGTCGCCCTCGTCGAATCCTTCGCTACCTTCGCTCCAGTCCTGATCGTCGATGAACATCGAAGAATCTCCTTGTCAGAAGGGGGGTGCTCCCGGTGTCGAACGCCGGCTCCGACTCGCGGGACTCTGGGTGTCGGATCTCCAAATCCTCAGAAGAATTCCTGCCGCTGAACCGTCATCGGATCGTCGAGGCGACCGAGCACCGGGGCATTGCGGAAAAGCCCCGGCCGGCACTCCTCCATGGGATTGATGGCGAAGAGTGCCATTTGCCGAAGACGGACGTCGATTTCGAAGACGGTGATCGTTCGAGCTCACGGATCCCTGGCGCAAACAGCCCTGCTCGCGGTCGTATACGAAACTTGCCGAGCTACTATAGCCGCAAACGCCGGTTCTCTCAATCGAATTGTCAAATCTTCTGGCGAGAGAAAGAGCCCTCTGCAGTCCTGGACTCTTGCTGTCGGGCTCCCGATCGGAGACCATACGCCTTCTGGACGAAACCACCATGAGACACCGCCTCTCGGTCAGTGACTCGCAACATCGCGAGCTCGCCCAACAGCTCTACGACGCCGCCTCGATCGATCTTCGGCGCTCGGAAGAGATGTACGTCTCTCGCAAGGACAAGAGAATCACCTGGGTGATGGACCTGCGCCGTCCTCTGTTGCGCTCGGAAACCCTCGCCTCCACCGCCCGAGCGATGTGTGGAGTCCTCGTGGCGTCCGGCGCACGTCAGATCGCCGGGCACGGCATGGGAGCCGCTCCCTTGATCGCGGGCATCGTGGCCCAGGGACAGGGTATCGACGGTCTCCTGCTGCGCGATCACCCCAAGCGACGCGGCCTGATCCGTCCGGTGGAGGGGGATCTCGACCCGACCCGGCCGGTGGTGATGATCGACGACATCGTGAATTCGGGAAGCTCCCTGGCGATGTTGGCGAAGACGCTGGGCGACGTGGGCTACCGCGTCGAGCGGGCGTTCTGCCTGTTCCGCTATGCGTGGGGGTCGGGCCGGAAACGACTGGAGAAGCTCGGCGTCGAGCTCCACCCCCTGGCCGAGATCCATCGCCAGAAGCGCTGGACCCGGCGCTACACCGACCGCAGGCTGCAGATGGCTCTGGGCAAGGGAGATTTCTGAAGATGGCGCCGCGGCTGCTGATCGTTTCCCGCTACGACGACGCCGAGAGCTTCGGAGATCGGGTCACCGCCCGCCTCCTGCTCGCCGCGCTGGAGGAGCAGGGTATCTCCTGGGACCTGCACCAGCCGTGGCTCGACGATCCCGATCTCCGAGCCTACGACGTGGTGCTGTTCTGGACCTACCGTTTCCACCACAACAACTACATCTTCTGGGCCCGGGAGCTGGAGCATCGGTGCCGGGAGCTCGCCCTGCCGATCATCAATCCGGTGGAGCACACCAATGCTCCCCATTCGTTCTTTCTCGATGTCTGGGGACGCAACGGCATCCCCTGCGCTCGATTCCAGCGTTTCCGTCGTTTCGAGGACATCGCCCTCGAATATCCACTGATCTTGCGCCGGGACGGATTCCACATGGGGCGCGACATGTTCAAGGTCGACGCTCCCGAAGAGGCCCGGCAACGGATCGAGACACGCCAGGAGGAGGTTCGCGAGTCCGGCTACCGCCAGAGCCGCACCGGCCCCTTGGACCTCGCCATCCGGTTCGTCGACACTTCCGACGAGAACGGTATCTTCCGCAAATGGCGCAGCATCGTGATCGGCGACCGGATCATTCCCAGACACCTGCTCCTGTCTCGCGACTGGCTCGTCAACTTCGGCAATCTGGTGACCGATGCCGCGGCCGACGAGGAAGACCGGCGTTTCATGGAAGACGGCGAGCTCGACCGGGACCTGGTGCTGCGCGCCGCACGGCTCACCGGAGCCGACATCGTGGCCCTCGACTACGGCAAGTTCCCCGACGGCAGATATGTCTTCTGGGAGGCCAACCGGCATTTTCTCCTGCTCGGAGACCGGGGATACGACCAGCCCGACAAGTTCCTCGCCGCCACCGGTCGCGACGACGAGGCGAGGCTGGCCCAGGACCGCTCCATCGGCCGGGCCATGGCCGAGCTGGTCCTCTCTCGAGCCGGCGGCTCTTCCTGAGCAGGAGCCGGCGATGAAGGCCCGCCTGCTGCTCGCGACCCCATTTCGAACCCGCGAGGGCCTGTGTAGCCTGCAGGCCGGCCAGGTGCTTCTCGACGCCCTCGACGAACGCCACCTCGAGGTCGTTCTGCACCAGCCCTGGCTGCCGGTGGAGCTCGACGGCTTCGACGCCGTGCTCTGCTGGACCTACCGCCACACCTGGCACAACTTCCTCTTCTATTGCAAAGAGCTCGAAGAACGCTGCGCCGAGGTCGGCTTGCCGGTGCTCAACTCCGCCTACCGGTTCAACTATCGTCACTCGAAAGACCTCGGAGCCTGGCACGCGGCGGGTCTCCCCTGCGCCCGCCACCAGAGGTTTCGCCGCCCGGCCGACATCGCCCTGCCCTATCCACTCGTCGTCCGGCGCGACGGCCTGCACCAGGGCCTCGGCATGCAGCGGGTCGAATCGCTCGCAGAAGCCACCGCGGCGGCCGCACGATTCGCAGAGAAGGCTCCGGGCAAGTCTCTCGACCTGGCGATCGAGTTCCTGGACACCCGCTGGCCCGACGGTTTCTACCGCAAGCGGCGCTGTTACGTGGTCGGCGATCGGGTGATCCCGGCACACGCTCTGCGCTCCGAGAGCTGGGTGGTGAACTTCGGCTCGGTGGCCCCTACCGCCGCCGCCTTCCGCGAGCATCGTTTGTTCCTCGACGAGGGCGAGCCGAGGGCGGAGGTGCTGCGCCAGGCTCTCGAGGTGCTCGGCGCCGACTGGGCGGCAGTCGACTACTCCCCTACCCCGGACGGCGACCTCGTGCTCTGGGAGGCCAACCGCAACCCTCGGATGTGGGGAGACGAGGGTTATCCCGAGGGCCGACCCCGCAGCAGCGAGAGAGCCTACGGGCTGGCGATCGCCGACCTCGCCCTCGTCCGCATCGAGAACGCCCGGAGCCGGACGGCGACCGACGCGACCTGAGCGTCCGAATCCGATGCCGAGCGGGCAAGAGATCGAAGCGTATCGACGGGCGCACCGTCTCCCCGGGCTGGCGATCGCGCTGGTCGACGGCGAGAGTTTCCGGACCTTCACCGCGGGATGGGCCGATCGCGAACGGGAGCTGACCGTGGCGGCCGACACCCGCTTCCGAACCGGTTCCTGGACCAAGCTCCTCACCGCGATCGCGGCCCTGCAGCTGCAGGAACAGGGCCAGGTCGACCTCGATACGGGCATCCTCCGCTGGCTCCCGGAGCTGTCGCGGACCCCCTGGGCGCGGCAGACCACTCTGCGCCACCTGCTGGCCCACAGCTCGGGGCTGCCACGGGGTCTCTACCGCACCCGCCCATGGACCGAGCCCGAGCTCTTGGAGCTGGCGGGCTGCTGCGAGCCGGTAGCGGCCGCGGGGCAGGTGCGCAAATATTCCAACCTCGGAGTCGCCCTGGCCTCCGTGCTCCTCGGCCGGGCCGCGGGGCGAGCCTTCGATTCCTGGATCGGAGAGAACATCTTCCGGCGCCTGGAGCTGACCGGATCGACGATCGACACCGCCGGAACCGACCTCGACCTCACCATCGGGTACGAGGCCGGGCACTACCGCTCCCTGGTCGGCCCCGGACACACCCTCCGGCCGGCAGAGACCCTGGCCGAGATGCCTGGCGCCGGAGGATTCTGCACCACGGCGGAAGATCTGGGGATCCTCCTGCGCGCGGTCCTCGCTCGGGATCGGGCGCTCCTGAAGCCGGAATCCTGGGACGATCTGCACAGCGGGCAACCCCCACCGGGCTCGGCCGCCTTCGGGCTCGGCCTGCGGATCCAAGAACGCTGGGGCCGCCGATTCTTCTGGCACAGCGGCGGGGCGGCAGGATTCTCGACGTTCTGGTCGTTCTGCCCCGACTCGAGGATCGCCGCGGCCGCCATGACCAATCGTTGTGGCGCAGAGCCCCTTCTCCTGCGGCTGCTCGACCAGCTGCTGCGTCCGCGGCTTCCGCCCGCTTCCCTGCGCCGCCGTCCCAATCCGATCGCTTCCCAACCGCCACGCCCTCGCTGGCCCCTCTACACCGGCCGCTACCGGTGCGCCGAGCGGGAGATCCGAGTTCTCGACGAGGATCGTTCCCTGGTGTTCCGGGAAGGCTCATCGCGGACGCTCCTGCGTCCCTGGCGGCGCCATTCCTTCACCCTCGACGAAGGGCCCTATCGCGACCACCTGCTGCGTTTTCGGGTCGAGCAGGGGCTCGTGTTCGAAGCCTTCCTGGGTCCCTGGCACCTGGTTCGGGCGAGCCCCTTCTCGTTCCTCTTCCACCTCGCGGTACGACCGCCACGGCGCTCCCTCTCACCGAGAGCCCGGGCCTGTGCGGGGATCTACCATCACCCCAACGTGGGTCCGGTGGCGGTCTTTCTGCGGCCCTCGGGGCTCGTTTTTTCGTTCTCTTTCGCCGAGGAGTCCACCTTGGAGCCGATCGGGCGGAATGACTACCGGATCCGCGGCGGCACCTTCAGTGGCGAGGCGGCCCGCTTTTGCTTTGCTCGAGGCCGGCCCGTGGCTCTCGAGGCCGGTCTACTGCGCTTCGAGAGACGGTCGGACCTGCCGGGTCGCGCCCCAACGCGGTGGTAGACTGCCAACATGCCCCGCCCGCCAACGGCCAGCTCGGCAACGGAGGATCTCCTGGCCTCTGCACCGACCCTTCTCTCGCGACGCCTCGGGGATCCGGCGAGACCCTACTACCCCCTGCAGATCGGTGATACCTGGCTGCCGCCGCCACGGGGCTGCCGGATGGAGGATCTCGTGGGACACCCCGACCTGCACCGCTATGCACCGCCGGAAGGGTTGCCCGAGCTGGTGGACGGTCTGCTCGAGAGATCACGGGAACGAAGCGCGGGGCTCCAGCGCAAGAATCTCCTGGTGACCGCCGGGGCCACGGCCGGCATCACGGTGGCCCTCGCCAGCCTCCTGGAGCCGGGCGACGAGGTTCTGGTGCTCGCGCCGCACTGGCCCCTGATCTCCGGCATCGTCCGCGCCTTCCACGGCCGGCCGGTGGAGGTTCCGTTCCACGGCCGCGTGCATTCGGCAGACGAGGCGGTCGAGGCCTGTCGCGAGCAGATCTCGGAACGGACCGTCGCCCTCTACTACTCGACCCCGAACAACCCCACGGGAGATGTGCTCCCCCGAGCCTGGGTCGAGGCCCTGGTGAGCTGGGCCCGGGAGCAGAATCTCTGGGTTCTCGGCGACCTGGTCTTCGAAGACCTGATCTACGACGGCGAGCCCACCGACCCCTGTGCGCTCGCCCCGGAACGCAGCTTCGCGTTTCGATCCTTCTCCAAGACCTACGGCCTGGCGGGGTATCGCTGTGGCCATGTCACCGGTCCGCTCCACACCATGGCCCGGGTGCGCAACCTCGGCACACAGCTCGTCTACGGAGCCACGACCGCTTCCCAGGTGGCGGTCCGAAGGGCTCTGGAGGACCACGGCTCGGCCTGGCTCGCCGACGCCCGCGAGCGGTACCGGGCCACCGGCGAGGAGGTCGCCCGGCGCCTCGGGGTTCCCCCTCCCCACGCCGGGATCTTCCTCTTTCTCGATCTCGCCGACCGGCTCGGAGAGCTTTCGCCGGCCCGGTTCCTGCAGCAGTGTGCCAGTCGTGGGTTGCTCCTCGCCGGAGGCTCCAGCTTCGGCAACTACGAGAGCTCGGTACGGCTCTGTTTCACCGCCGCTCCCCCGGAGCAGGTGCTGCGCGGTGTCGATCTCCTGGTGGAGCTGCTCGGTCGATGAGCTCCCTGATCTACGAGGGTTTCGAGATCGACCATCCCGAGATCCGCTTTCGCTACCGCTTTCTGGACCGGACCTGGAGCAAGACCCTGGGCATCGCCGATCTTCCGGCGGAATCCGTGGAGGCAGCCCCCCAGGGTGTGCTGCACAACCTGGTCGCCCACATCGGCCTGTCGTTCGCGCGGTATTTCTTTCCGGTCGAAGACTTCGAGCATCTGCACGTCGAGGCGTTTCGCCTTCCCCGCTCGGCGGTGCGAAAGATGGAGGTCTCTTTCGCGCGGCAGCTCAACGAGATGCGCTTTCGCAACCGCCTGCCCCTCGACCGCAGGCTGCACATCACCATCTCTCCCGACGCGCCGTCGTTCCAGAAGGGCAAGGCCCCCCACGGAGAGCACGCCTTGTTGATGAACGGAGGGGGCAAGGACACCGCCGTGGCCGGCGAGATCCTCAAACATTGTGGCCACCCGTTCACCTGGCTCACCGTGCAGTCGCCCATCACCCCGGCCATGTCGGGCGTCCAGCGTTGCTCCGGCCAGGAGCGTGGAATCCACATCGACCACCGGGGCTTCGATCCCGAGCTCCACCGCCTGGCTCGCTACGACGACATGGTCGCCCCGCGGCTGAGCTTCATCGGTCTGCTGGTCGCCTATCTCCAGGGCTGCCGGTATCTGGTGATGGCCAACGAATACTCGGCGAACTTCGGCAATCTCACCATCGGCGGGGTGACCATCAACCACCAGGAGGGAAAGACCGCCGCCGCCGCCCGGCGATTCAACGACTACGTGCGCCGCTACGTGGTGGAAGGAATCGAGCTCTTCAGCATCGTCTCCCCTCTCTACGAGCTCCAGATCGCCCAGATCTTCGCCCGCTACCCCCAGTACTTTCCCCATTTCGTCAGCTGCAACATCGGCCACCGACGCAACGTCTGGTGTGGCAGATGTGCGAAGTGTGCGTTCCTCTTCATCGCTCTCGCGGCCTTTCTCGACCCACCCAGGATGCGCGAGATCTTCGGCCAGGATCTCTGGGCCTCGGCCGCCATCCGGCGCTGGATCGAACGCCTCACGGTGGGCCGCAAGCCGCTGGAATGTGTGGGTACCCGGGAGGAGTCGAAGCTCGCCCTCGCCCTCGCCCAGCAGCGGCATCCGCGCCCTTCGGAAGTCCTTCCCGAAGCCTGGGAGACCCTGCGCGGCTACTGGGCAGATGCCGACATCCCCGCGCTCGAAGCCGAGATCCTGGGTCGCTACGACCGCCCGCACAACCTTCCCGAGTCGATGCAGGCAGGGGTTCTAGACTTCTACTCTCGGCACCTCGGACCCGGCGGTTGATCAGTGGGCCTCGGCCTCGGGACCGAGCGAGCCGTTCCGGCTCTCGCTCAGCAGCCGCTCGGCCTCTCGCAAGACGGCGGTCGTCAGCCGCCGACGCCCCCGCTCCTGGCACGAGAGGACATCTCGGGCCGCGGCGGAAGCCACGACATTGGTGTCTTCGAGAGGCACCACGATTCGGCGCATGGTCTGGGCCCGCGCCACGGCTTCCCGTGTGCGACCGGCGTCGAGCAGATAACGAACCTGATGGCAGACGCAGAGGGCCGCGTCGATCGGTGAAACCTCCAGCAGGCCGTCGACCGCCAGCTCGAACTCGGCCTGCATCTCTTCCCAGCGCTGCAGCTCGGCCAGGGCACAGCCGCGGACCCAATGCAGCTTGCCGTGCTCGAACCCTTCGCCAGCGAAAGATCCGCACTGGTCGAACAGGTCGAAGGCTTCTTCCGGCCGCCTTTCCTGCATGCGGATCAGACCCAGGATCTGCAGCGCCGAGCACCGGCCGCGTCGGCTTTCGGATGACAGGAGCTCGAGGCCGGTGGTCAGTGCGCGCGCCGACTCCTCGCTCCTCTCGAGGTAGAAGAGCGCGATACCCTGGTCGACCAGGGTCCGGCCGAAGCGCTCGAGATTGCCACCCCTGGAGAAGAGGATGCCGGCCGTTTCGCTCATCAGGAGCGCGCGCTCGTAGCGCCCTTCGGCCATCAGCACGAACGCGTTGCGGCGAATCAGGTCGGCCACGGCGTCGGGACGCTCCTGGCGCACGGCGAAACCGATCCCCTCGCGCAATGCGTGGCGGGCGTCGTCCAGACGCAGCAGAGACCGACTGGCGGACGCGAAGATTCCGAGCAGCCGAGGCAGGAGATCTTCTTCGATGAACTCGGCCGCACCTTCCGCCAGGCGAGTGGCCTTCTCCGGTTGGTCGAGGCGCATTCCCTCGAGGTCGACCAGGAACGACTCTCCGATCGACCCCCGAACGCCGGACCGCAGACGGCGATCCACCCGGGCGAGAATTCGTGGCCGGGGGCCCTTCGGAGGATCGACATACGCCACGGGATCGCGGCTCGGATCGTCGGCCAGGACACCGGCGAAGAACTCTCGCGGGGAGGCTTCGAGCCCTTCGAGCAGGGAGAAAAAACGCTCCAGGCTGATGCCGTGCCCATGCCCTCGATGCATGGCCTTGCGCAGGTACCCCTCCGCAACTCCCGCGAAGGCCTCGGCTCGGGCCATGTTCCCCGACTGGCGCCCGAGGCTCCGCAGCTCCTCCAGGCAACGCCGCGCTCGTTCCTTTGCTCGACTCATCGGACCGCCTCCACTCTCTGCCCAGAGCCCACCGTCGGTATGACCGACGTTTCCCCGCTTTCGCCACAGGCAAATCGTCTCTGGATACGACAAATTTTATCCCAATCCCTTGACGCTGTCGCCTCTCGCTAGAGTGCTTCCAACAATCCAGCACAGAGAGCCGAAAACCGGAGAGCACCAGAGAGGAACGGCGAAGTATGCAAGGACAGCTCACCCCGGCAGTCTTGGCGGCCCGTACACAGGCCGCGAAATCATCGATGGAGAAGATTCGGGAACGACGGCAACAAGCCTCGGAGCGGGTCACCCAGCTCCTGCAGCAAATCGAGATCAGTCTCTTCGAGCCCTGGCTCAACGTCGACACCCTGAAACGCGCCTGCGGCTTTCGCGATCACTCGGTATCGCTGGCGTTTCACCAGGAAACCGGCGAGACACCGAAACACTTCATCACCGCGCGCCGGATGGAAACTGCCGCTCGTCTGCTCTGGGACACCGACCTGAAGATCTGGCAGATCGCCATCCTGGTCGGTTACTCCTCGCTCGGCTCGTTCAGCAAGGCTTTTTTTCGCTGGGGTGGCCAGCGCCCTGCGGCTTTTCGTCGCCGTCGTGGCGACAGCTCGCCGATGATGGAGCTTCCCAGCCCCGACCTCTGCCGCAAGGCCCTCGCCGGCCAGCTGGAAGCCCACGAGGCCGAGCAGCTCTTGCTGCGCCTGCACCAGCTCTATCCGCGTTCCGGCAGCGCCCTGCAGACGGCTGCCGGCAGCTCGTAGGCTCTGCCCGCCGGGTCCCTACGCCCGGCCAGCGGGCGGGCGCGACCTACCAGGTGCCCGGGCGGCCAACACATCGCCCAGGGCGGAAACCACCCAACCGAGGGCCGGCGAGGAGAAGAGATCCAGGTGATGGGTGGGAAGCTCGACCACGCGCAGATCGCCGTGGATCGATCGGGCCCAACGGTCCCGGTGCTGGCGAGCCGAGATCTCGGCAGCACCGAGTCGCTGGCCGGCCTGGAAGAGAACGACATCCCCTCCGTACGGGCCACCCCGGTAGTCGCGAGCACAACGAAGATTGGCCTGCAGGCTGCGCAGGAATCTGCGCACCCGGAGGTAGTCGAATTCCTCTCCGGCCGGAAAGAGCCGGTAGGACAGGAAGAAGTGCTGGATCGCCCCCATCCGCCGACGGCGCTTCGGGCGCCCCCCCGGGTTTCGCTCGAAAATCGGCTCCAGGCCCCGCTCGGCGAGATCGGCGAGGTCATCCCACAGCGCTTTTTCCTGCTCGAGATCGCCGGGCTCGTCTTCGATCTCGTGCCCTTCGAGCACTCGCCCCAGCTCCCCCATCAAGCCGGGCTCGAAGCCCGTCTCGGGCCCGAACGGGGCCTTGGAGTCGAAGAGGACCACGAGCCGGGGAGCCGGCCGGGAACCGGCCTCTAGCTGTCGCGCCATCTCGTAGGCCACGACCCCTCCGAAGGAGTACCCGGCGAGGATCGGTGGCATCGGCTCGAGCTCGGGTGCCAGAGCGTCCAGGTACTCCCGGGCCATCGCCTCGACCGACTCCGGGAACGATCGACCACTACCCAGAGGCGGCCCCTGGACCCCGAGCACATCTCTCCCCGGAGCCAGGCGCTCCACCAGATCGAGGTAGCAGAGAACCGACCCGCCGGAGGGGTGCACCAACACCAGGGGCTCGTTCGCAGGGGCGGACGTAGCTTCCTGGCGCAGACGAACGATCAGGTCGGAGCCGGGGGGAGGGGTCTCCTCGCCTCGTTCGAGGATCCACCCGGCGAGCCCCTCGACCGTGAGCCCGCTCGCCAGCTCTTCCAGCGGCGGGCTGACTGCGAATTCCTTCCGCAGGCGGTTGCCGAGCTCGACCAGGGCCAGGGAGTCGCCTCCGAGGTCGTAGAAACGGTCCCGCATCCCGATGTGCGGAAGCTCGAGAACCTCCTGCCAGACCCGGGTCAAACGATCGGCGAGAGAACCCGCCGTCACCCGGGAGGGTCCGTCGCGCTCGGTGGCATCCGGCGAGACGGCGAGCGGCGAATACGGTTTCGAGCCCGGCGATCCGGCGCGGCGCCCGTTGCTCATGGCCGGCGGGGTGGGCCGAAAATGCGTCGTGAGAGCTCGACCCGCTCGGGATCGGAGGTGTAGCGACGAAAGGTCTCGTCGTCGGCATAGGCATGCCAGCGGCTCAGCACCGCCATCTCCTGGCCTCGTCCGTCGTACTCGGTGCCGTCGAAGCTGCTGCCGCCACCGATCTTGGGAACGTGCTGCAAACCTCGATCGGTGAACGGGAGCCCGAGGCGTTCGGAGAGGCGGCGGCGATAGAGCTCGCTCCCGACCCATTCGTTGTAGCTGATCTTGACCGAGCCGGGCAGGTATTCGGTCTCGCCGACGAATTCCCGGGCGTGGGAGGCCCACAGCTCGGCGTGGTCCTCGTAGGGATAACCGATGAAATCGTAGGCGCGAAGTCGGCTCGCGATGAAGTTGTGCAGGTCGCGCAGGACCAGGATCCGGAACACTCGCTCGCTGGAGCCACGCGCCAGGTGGGCACGGCGGGTCCGGAGCACCTCCGCCCCCTGCTCGATGGTGTGGTCTTCGATGTTGAAGACGTAACAATCCTTCGGCTGGGGTCTCACCTCGTCGAGAAGGATGAATTCGTCCGAGGCATTCCGGTAGATCGAATGCTCCGGACCACACACATTGTTCCGGAAGAGAGTGACTCCCGAAAAATGGCAGAGGAGCCAGTGGACGATCGCGTGATGCCCGGAACGCATGGCAGCAAACACCTGCAGCTCATAGGTGTTCACCGCCATACCGGAAATCGAAGCTCGTATCGATCCGTGGTCTTCGGCCGGAAACGTTCGGAACGCGAGAGCCGCTCTACTTCTGCCGGGAGAAGCAGATCTCTACCACGTCCTCCTGGAAGCGCAGGTGCCCCTCGACCTGGTTCGGGTTGGTGAAGCGACCAGTGAAGGCCGCACCCACGTCGATGAACATGCCGCTCAGCGCAACCTCGGGATAGAGGTTCTCCCCCGTGATGTGGCCGCTCTTGATGAAGCCACCAACCTTCAAGATCCCGTTCACGTGGGTGCCCCCCACGATCTGGATCATGTCGAGAGTGAACTTGAATCCTCCTACCTCACCCGTCCACACACCCGTCATCCTCGGTGCCGCCATGGTCCGCTCCTTGTGTTATTGATTCCGAAGGCTTCGCTGCCCTTGGTAACGACTTCGTGAGCTCAGCTGTTGCAGATGTACCCAGCGCTGGCACTCGCTCGATGGGGCTTGCAGGTCGTCGAGTTTTCGAGCCCTCTCGGGCTCGGACGCCAACACGGCATTGGGGCTCAGGATCCCGTAGGACGTTACCACAGTTTCTTTCCGATTTCGTACTTTCGTTCCGCCTCCGACGAGGCCCGGAACCCGCGCTCGATCGCGAATCCGAGACCGAGATCCGTCTGGCCCAACGGGGAACCGCGGTGCTACAGTTGCCGATCCGGTCTCGAATCGATTTTGGAGCCCGCGGCAGAACGCCACGGGGAAGAAGCCATGAACCATCGACTCTCCCAACGATCGACCCTCTCGGGCGAAGAGCTCGGCTCCTCCTCGGTGTGGCTTTCTTCCTCCTGACCACGCGTCGATGCGCTCGAATCCCACAGCGGGCCCGAAGAAGCTCGACCTGGACCTCCACCTGCCGGTCACGATCCTCGCTCGGTACCTCTTCTTCCTCAGCCGCCGACCGATCAGCCGCAGCAATCCTCATTTTCTGCGTCGGCGCCTGGAGGGTCTGCAATCTCTGCTCCCGCTGCTCGACGGGCGCCATCCCGCTCTCGACCCGGTTCTGCGCCAGGTCGAGTCACTCACCCCCGGCAGCTTCGCGCGCCGAGTCACCGATCTCCTGCGCCAGCTGCGTCCTCTGACGCCGAGCCATCTTCCCCCGGAGGTCGTGGTCTCTCGCCGCCCGCCCGCCACGGATTTCCTCGAGGGTGTCGAACGCCTGGCCATCCTGTTCGCGCCGGGGATCGGCATCGGCGACGAGATTCTCTGTTTTCCTCTCGCCGGCTGGCTTCGTGCCCGCCTTCCCGAAGCACACATCACGGTGTGCTCCGCCTACCCCACGATCTGGAACCGGGTGCCGGCGGTCGACCAGAGGACCGGTTATCGCAGCTACAGCGACCTGGTCCGGGCGGTGCGCGAGAGCGAGGAGCAGTCCCTCACCCTGGTGGTGGACTTCGAGAAGCCCGCCCTGGTGGGTGCGGTGGCCAGCGAGCCGGGAATTCGCCGCTATGCCGAGATCTCTCTCGGTGCTCGCCGCGTCGCCTGCTTCGACGGAGCGGCCCGCCGGATCCACGATTCCATCGCCACCGATCCCTACTTCGCCAACTACTACGACACCCTCCGGCACCTCGCCTCGTGGCTCGGAGCGCCTCCCCCCGCGACCGCGGCACCCGTGGTGCGCAGGCAGGGATCGAAGTCGAGCCGCGGGGAACCCCGTCTGCTCGCCAGCCCCTTCACCTCGAAGCTGGATCCCAAGGAGTCGTTCTGGAGCGAGCTTCTCGCCGGCCTGGTGACGGACGAGAACGGACGCCCCGGCGAGGTGCTCTTCGACCCGGGGCCCAATCTCGCGACCGAACGATTCGCCCGGTCCCTCGCTCGCTCGACCCGCTCTCGGGGCCGCACGGGGCGGCCGCTCGACTGCCGGGTCCTCCAGTGCCCGGGAGAGCGCACTCTTACCCTCGCGGGGGTGTTCGACGCTCTCGACGAGGCCGATATCGTGGTCTGCTCGGACTCCTTCGCCGCCCATGCGGCGCCCCTCTTCGACTGCCTCACCCTGGTGGTGGCGCAACCCGGCCTCGAGGAGTGGCGAGTTCCGAGCCCGAACAGCTTCTACTTCGACAGCCGCCGCCCGGCGAAGGTGCTGGCCGAGGCGATGAGAGGTTTGTTCCCGGCCGCTCGGGGCGAAGCCTGGCGCCCGCCCGGCTGGGAACGCCTGCTCGGCGCCACCCGCGACTTCGAAGCGCTGATCGGGGATCGAGCGGGCGCCCCTGCCGCCGGGCTCGCCGCGGCCTTCACCGAGCTCGGCCAGGCGCTCGCCAGCGTGCTCGGCAGCATCGATCTGTGGCCCGAGAGCTTCGTGGGCCTGCTCGACGATCGCCCGTACCAGCAGCTGCTGCCGGCCCTTCCCCATCCGCGCGACCTCGGTTCCGCGGAGGAGCTGGCCATGCATCTCGACAGCCACTTTCGCAACTGGCACAACTCCAACCTGCACAAATACCTGGCCCTCGGATCCACTCGCGCAGCGGAAGGGACGCCATGAGCCGATCGTCTCCGAGCTCCGGCGCCGATCCACACCTGCTCGCCGAAATCGAAGCCCTGGGCCGGGCGCTGGCCTCTTCCGGTGCCGAGTTCGAGACGCAGCACGCCGACGCCCTCGAACGCTACCGGCGCTCGATCTCCCAGGGAATCCACGAGGCCCTGGTAGAGCTCCAGCAGGATGTGGCCAGGCTCTCGGGCAAGAACCCCCTCTGCACCGAGATCCTGCTCCTGGCCGCCGACTATGCCGACTGGCTGCAGTGGACCTTCTGGGATCTCCCCTACTTCGGAATCGCCCTCGACGCCCCGGAGGAAGACTTCCGACGTACGGTCTCCGCCTGTGGCCTGGTGTACCTTTCCATCCGGGTGATCGACGACCTGGTCGACCGCCACCTCTGGTATCGCGGACGCCAGACGACCCTGCTCGCCAACCTCACCCTGCGTCATCGGCAGGGAGACCGCGCCGAAGGTCTGACCGTGCTCACCGCCCTCCTGCTCTGCTTCGAAGGCCTCTCCCGGCTCTCCCGGGATCTCGATCCCAAGGCGGCGAGATCCCTGCGCAGCACCCTGGACTCGACCCGGAAGGTGCTCGTGGGCATGGTGATGGAAGAGAGCGACCGCGAGCAATGGGGCCCCGAGTTCTACGAGCGAATGATCGAGCTCAAGAACGTGGAGTATTCGAGCAGCCTCTATGCCGCTCTCGACCCCGAGCACGAGTCGCCTCTCTACCCGTTTCTGCGCCGCTACTACGCCCTGGCCCAAAAGCTCAACGATCTCCAGGACTACACCGCCGACGAGGCCCGCGGGCAGCCGAACCTGGTCTCCATCTACCGCCACCGGCCGGGAAGGGCCCCCGCGGCATCCATCGACGAGCCGCCACCATCGCCGCCTCTGCAGGCGGTGGAGTCCCAGGTCGGGAGGGACTTCCTGGAGCTCGCCGAGGCCGCCGAGGCTCTGCCACCGGTCGAGGGCACGATCGCTCGCCTGAAGCTCGGAGAATCGCTCGAGGAAGCCCGCTTGCTGGGGCTCTTCCGGCGTCCCGAGGGCGGCGGGGAAACCGAGCCCGGCGAGGATCGTCCCCTGGGTCTGAGCTGGGACTCCAACCTCTCGGAGATTCTCGAATCCCTGGGGCCCGAGGCCCTGGTGGAGGTTCCCTGCCCGGTCTGCTCCGAAACCGGCCGCAAGATGATCCTGCGCCAGCAGGGTTTCGCCCTGAACCGCTGCCTGGAGTGTTTCCACGTCTACGTCAGCCCGCGCCTGCGGGACGACCTCCAGATCCGCCTCGGCCGCGAGCTCGACGGCGAGGAAGACGACTTCCTGCGAGTGCAACGCATCTACGCCGAGTTCTTGTGCCGTCTGCTCCGCGATCAGGCCCGCGGCGACCGCCTGCTCGACCTCGGCTTCGGCGGCGCCCACCTGATGCACGTGGCCCGCGCCTACGGCTTCGAGGTCTTCGGCCTCGACAGCTCTCCGCGGCTGGTGGATGCCCAGAGCCCCTTCTTCGGCTCTCGCCTGGAGACCGCCGTGATCGGCGAGGAGGCCCTCCCCTGGGGCGCTTTCGACGTGGTGGTGATGAGCCATGTGCTCGAGCACCTGGGAGATCCCCGCGCTTCCCTGGGCCGGGTCCGCGAGGCGCTGAATCCCGAGGGTCTGCTCTACGTCGCGGTGCCCGACCTGGGCTCGGTGCAGTTCAAGATCCTGGGCAAGCAATGGAATGTGATCAACCCTCTCGTGCACTTCCAGTACTTCAACCAGGCGTCGCTGACCCGCCTGCTGGAAGATGCCGGTTTCGAGGTGCTCGAACGGGTGGAGCCGCCACCGTTCAAGGAGCGGGTGGCCGCTCCCTGGATGAAGCTGATGCGCGACCTCGGCGGCAACGAGAGCGGGGAGCTCGCCCTGCTCGCCCGACGCCCGAAACAGGATCCCGACGCCACCCGGCCACCGGACGCCACCTCGCGCGAGGATTGAGCCCCGATGAAGGTGCTGATGCTCACCGCCGACTATCCGCCCGACGCCTGGTCGGGTGTGGGTGTCGCGGTCCGGCATCGGGCCGAGGCACTGTGTCGGCTCGGGGTCGAGGTCGACGTGTTGGTCAGCCGAGACCTGGCCCCGGTCGAGGAGACTCCTGCGGCTCCGGGGAAGCCGAGGATCCTTCCCCTGCCGCGGAGCCACTTTCCGGTCGATCCCGCGAGCTACGACGTCGTGCACGTGCATTCCCTGCGCCTCGCTCCCCTGGCCCTCGAGCTTCGTCGAAGGTCCCGTCGCCCCCTGGTGGCGACGGTGCACGGCATGCCCCACCTCGAGCTCGCGCCGACCGATCGGGCTCGCCGCTGGGCGGACGTCCAGAAGCGCCTGCTCCTCGGCTGTGACCGGGTTCTCTTCCTCAGCCGCTCCGAGGCCCGGGCCGGCGTCCGCTGGCTGCCCGAGATCGCGACCCGGGCCCATGTCGTACCCCACGGTCTACCGGTTCCGGTCGGACCACCCCGAACACGGGACCCCGAGGGACCGGTGGTCTTCGCCGGGCGTTTCACCACCAGCAAGGGTATCGACCGGGTGGGCGAGCTCGCGGTGGAGAGTCGCTACCCCTGGGTGGTCGCCGGGGGCCGTGGCGACCGCAGCGGAGAGCACGTTCGGCGGCGGCTCGCGGCCAGCTCCCACTGCCGGCTGCCGGGCTGGCTGCCCCGCCCCGAGCTGGAGGCGCTCCTGCGTACCGCCCGGCTGGTCTTGGTACCCAGCCGGTACGAGCCCTTCGGGCTGGTCGCGCTCGAGGCCATGGCCCAGGGCCCCCCGGTGCTGGCGGCCGACGTCGGCGGCTTCAGCGACACCGTGCGTCGTCCCTCGGGAGGGCGGCGCTGCCGGGTGGACGATGTGGCCACCTGGCGTGGGCACCTCGACTCGCTGCTCGAAGGAGAGGAATCCGAGGAGCTGGGCTGCCGCGGCCCCACCTGGGTCGCGGAGAGGTTCGATCCCGAGCGGCGGGCGGCGCAGCTCCTCCGTCTCGGCTACGGCGCCTCTCACCCGTCTCCCGCTCCCGGGGTGCCTCGATGAGCCACCCCGCCACGGTGCTGATCGTGACCTACACCATGAACGAGCCGGCCGCGGTGGTCGGCGTCTTCTTTCGCGCCCTGCGGGTCGGCTTCGAGCTCCGGCGACGGGGGTTCCGCGTGGTGGTGAGCAACTGTGGCGAGATCCCCGAAGACCCCAAGGTGGACGCGGCGCGAGGGGCGCTGGAGATCTACCCCGCTCCCTGGCAGGACAAGGGCTTCGACGCCGCCGCCGCCGCTGCCCGCTTCGCCACCTACGAGCCCGACCTGGTGATCTTCGGTGAAGGCCCGTTCGACAGCATGATCGAGCCCTTTCGCGGCGCCAAGCGGCTCGGCACCCCCTTCGTGCTGCTCGACCAGTATTACCAGGACTGGCTCCTCCGCGAGCACGAGGACATCGATCTGGCGCTGTACTACGGCTTGCGCCCCTTCGTACACGAGGGAGAGTTCACCTTCGGCGACCGCTACCGGCTCCTGCCACCGTTCATCGCACAGGTGAGCCCTCGCGAAGAGCTTCCGCTGCCGGAAACCCTGCGTTCCAGACCCCTCGTCACGGTCCTCGGCTTCGACGCCGGAGTCCTGCGCACGGGGCTCGACCGCCTGGCGGCGCTGCCCGAGCCACGGCCGGCGGTGCTGGTTCTCAACCACGATCCCGACCTCGCCCGGCACGAGGCCAGAGCGCGAGGGCTTCCGGCAGACGGCGTGGTGGCCCCCGGTCTGCTGCCCGACGCCAGTTTCTTCGGCGCCATCTCTGCCGCCCGGGTCGTGGTCCTGGCCAACGGCTACATGCAGATCCTCGAGGCCCTCGCGCTCGCCACCCCGGCGCTTTGTATCGACCGCGGCCTCGGCCTCGATCCTTGGGCGGTGGAGGCGAGATACCGCCCCTATGTCTCGATCGGGGAGGATTCCGCCGCCCAGATGGAACGTCTGCGCTCGTGGCTCGCGGCCTCCCCCTTCGAGCCCGAGCTGGCGGCGGCCCTGGCCGCGGAGCGCAACGGAGCGAGTCTCGCCGCCGACGCGGTCGGGGACCTGCTCCGAAGTCCGGCGGACACCACCGCTCGGGCGCGACGCCGGGCTCGGATCGCCAACGGCTTTACCGCCGTATCGGTGGGCTCGAAATGAGGGCAACAGCGGTATCATGAGGGCATGGCCTTGAAAGATCAGATCGCGCTGATCACGGGTGGCTCCCGTGGCATCGGCCGGGCGATCTCCCTGCGTCTGGCGCGGGAACGCCCCGCACACATCGTGGTGGGGTACAACATGGATCACGAGGCCGCGCGACGCACGGTCGAGGAGATCGAGGCGCTGGGCGTGCCGGCCACGGCCTTCGCGGCCGATGTCGGCAAGGTGGAGCTGCTGGAGGAGATGTTCCACGAGATCGAGAGCCGCTGGGGCCGGCTCGACGTCTTCGTGAGCAATGCGGCCCGCGCCACCTTTCGCGACCTCGACACCCTCACCACCCGCGGCTGGCGGCGAACCCTCGAGATCAACGCCCAGGCCTTCTGGCTGGGAGCACGCCTCGCCGCCGGCCTGATGGGGCCCGAGGGCGGCCGGATCATCGGTCTCTCGAGCCTCGGCGCCCACCGCCATGCTCCCGGTTACGCCGCCATGGGAGCCGCCAAGGCGGCGATCGAGGCGCTCGCCCGTTCCCTGGCGGTGGAGCTGGCGCCGCGCAACATCCGGGTCAACGTGGTCTGCGGCGGCCTGATCGACACCCCCGGCATGCGCCTGCACCCCGACTTCGACGACATCGCCCGGGAGGCCGTGGAACGCACCCCTGCCGGACGCCTGGGCCGCCCCGAAGATCTGGCGGGGGTGGTGGCCTTTCTCTGCAGCCCCGACTCCGACTGGATCCGAGGACAGACCCTGATCGCCGACGGCGGTTTTTCGATCGCGACCTGAGCCCGAGCAGAGCACGGTTCGATCACCGAGCAAACACGACCATGGAGGAATCGATGCCAACTCTCGTCGACGTGGATCCGGAAATCCGCGACCAGGTACTGGAAGCCATCGCTCAGGCTCTGGACCTGGAGGTCGCGGAGATCGACCCCGACGCCAGTCTCGAAGACGAGCTGGGAGCGGAGTCTCTCGACTTCCTCGATCTCGCCTTCATCCTGGAACGGGAGCTCAAGGTCCGGCTGCCGCGGCGCAATGTGCTCGAGCGAGCCGAAGAGCATCTCGGCCAGGGCTCCTTGATCCAGACCGGAGTCGTCACCGACCTGGGTTTGAAGATCCTCCGCAAGACCATGCCGGAGGTCGACCAGACGCGGCTTCGCCCGGGTCTACGGGCAGCCGAGATCGGCGGCCTGCTCACCGCCCGCACCTTCTTCCGCCTGGTGCAACAGTTGATCGTCGCTCGCGAGGAGCAGATCGCGGGCGGCTGCGAAAACTGCGGCGGCACCCTGGAGCCGGCACCGAAGACTCCGGAGCTGCTCTGCGGACAATGTGGCCAGGTCACACCCCTGCCGCCGGGAGACGAGGTGCTCTCGGGCCAGATCCGATCGCTCGACCCGGAGACCCTCGAGGGATGAAGCCACCGGTTCCCCGAGTGGTGGTCACGGGTCTCGGCGTTGCCTCGTCCCTCGGCCTGGAGATCGAGGATTTCTGGCAGGCGGTGATCGAGGGCCGATCCGGCATCGACCGGATCCGCCAGTTCGACAGCACCCGCTTTCCGGTTCGTATCGGCGGCGAGGTGCCCGCTCTCCCGCCGGGAGAGGCCGCCGAGCAGCCCAACCGAACCCTGCGTTTCGCGGTGTGGGCGGCCGACCGTGCCATCACGTCCGCCGGCCTCGAGCCACAGGGAGAGCCGACCTTCGATCCGAGCCGCGGCGTCTGCCTCGGCGCCGGGGTGTTTCCGGTGATCGAAGACCACCTCGACGACCTGGAGTTCGACGGCGACTGGCTCTCGACCCGGCGCCAGCTCCAGCTCTGCCGACGCCGGCCGGAGATTCCCACCCGACAAGACCTGGCTCTCGTCTCCAGCACCCTCTCCCGTCGCTTCGCCTTCGGCGGCCCCAGCCGCACGGTGCAGAGCGCCTGCGCCTCCTCGACCCAGGCCATCGGCGAAGCGTTCCGCTCGATTCGCGACGGTGACGCGGAGGTGATGCTCACCGGCGGTGCCGACAGCATGATGTCGATGTTCTGTGTCGCCGGCTTCACCCTGCTCGGCGCCCTTTCCCAGCAAACCGAGCCGCGGCGGGCCTCGCGCCCCTTCGACCAGACCCGCGACGGCTTCGTGCTCGGCGAGGGAGCGGGAATGCTGGTGCTCGAGAGCCTGGAGCACGCCGAGGCCCGCGGCGCGAAGATCCTCGCCGAGCTGATCGGCTACGGATCGTCCGCCGACTGCTATCGGTTTACCGATATCGAGCCCCGGGCCCGGGGAGCGATTCGCAGCCTGCAGAGAGCGCTCGCCGACGCCGGCCTGCGGCCGGAAGAGGTGGACCACATCAACGCGCACGGTACCGCCACGCCGCAGAACGACGCCATGGAGACTCTGGCGCTCAAGTCGGTCTTTCAGGAGCATGCCTACCGCCTGGCGATCAGCGCCAACAAATCGCAGATCGGGCATCTGCTCTGTGCCGCCGGGGGGATCGAGATGGTCCTCACCGTGCTCTCCCTGGAGCGCCGGATTCTGCCTCCCACCCTGAACCTGGAGACCCCCGATCCCGAGTGTGATCTCGACTACGTTCCCGGGAGCAGCCGCCGGGCCGACGTATCGGTCGCCCTGTCGAACTCTTTCGGTTTCGGCGGCCAGAACGCGACCCTCGCCGTTCGCCGCTGGGAAGGAGCTCCATGAGCCGACGCGAGGTGGTGATCACCGGATTGGGAGTGGTCTCGAGCCTGGGGCTCGACGCCCCCAGCCACTTCGCAGCGCTCGCGGAGGGCCGATCCGGCTGGCGGGACGATCCCGAACGAGACGACCTCGGGCCGCGAGTCGCACCGGTCCCGGGCCTCGCTCCCCGGCGCGCGGTGAGCCAGCGCATGCTGCGCAAGATCCTGCGTCCCGCCGGCCTCTTCGCCGTGGCGGCGGCTCGCGAAGCCTTCGCCGATGCCGGCCTCGACCACCCCGAGGCGCCCTACGACAAAGCACGGATCGGGCTGTATCTCGGCTCGGTGAGCTACGACCTGCCGTCGACCCTCTTCGTACCTCCCCTGCGGGCTTCGCTCCTGCCCGACGAAACCTTTTCCTTCGAACGATTCGCCGACCAGGGGATGGGCCAGCTCGATCCGCTGCTCATCGTCAAAGGCCTGCCGAACGCTCCTCTCTGCGGCATCTCGATCGAGCTCGGCCTCGCGGGGCCCAATGCCAACTTCGCCAATGGCACCACCTCGGGGCTCGAAGCCGCCCTCGTCGCCGCCCGGGCGGTCCGACGCGGCGAGGTGGACGTGGCCCTGGCCGGCGGCGCCGACTCCTTGCTCCTGCCCGAGCACGCCATCGCCGCTCACCTCGACCAGGCCCCGGTAGACGACCGATCACCGCTGCCTCACCCCGAGCCACCCCTGGGAGAGGGCGCCGCTCTGCTCGTCCTCGAAGAGGCGGGCGCCGCCAGGGCCCGCGGCGCCAGGATCTACGCCCGCTTCGACTCCGGGACGGAGACCTTCGGCCCCCTGTCGTCCCGGAAGGTGTCGGCAGTCGGCCCGGAGGGCAACCTTCCACAGAAGGTGATCGGCCAGGGCCTCGGAGACGGCTCTCCCGACCCGTGGGAATCGGCGAGCCTGGCCGCGCTGGGCCTGCCGCCGGAGCTCTTCCGCGCCACCGTCCCCGCCCTCGGGGCCACCGGCGCCGCCTCGGGAGCCCTGGCCCTGGCCCGAGGTGCCTGGTCCGGCCGGGAGCGGTCCGGCCGGGAGCGGTCCGGCCGGGAGGCGGACGAAGAGGCGGCCCCGATCCGGATCTGGAGCCACGATCCCGGCTCCGACGGCCAGCAGCCCGTGGCCGGCAAGTTCGTGGAGATCGTTCTACGGCCCGGTGGAGGATCCCAGCCATGAGCGGTGCGGTTCGCCGCCCGCGGATGGTCCGCGCCGTGCGCCATCTCGGCGAGGCTCCGCCCATCGCCGGCCACGACTGGCGGATCGTCGGCCAGGACGGTGGCCAGACCATTCCCCTGCCGGGCGGTGAAACCCTCTTCGTGTTCTCCGACAGCCTGCTCAACGCCGCGGGTGCCACCGGGCTCGGCGACCGTCCCCACGGTCCGCTGCCGCCGTCGACGCGGAGCCGCGGGCACCAGCTCTTCCTCGCCAACTGTGCCGCCCGGAGCTCCGGGCACACGCTCCAGGAAGCCCTGGCTTCGCTCCGCTTCTACCTCGACGCCCGCGGCCGGCCGCGGCAGATCCTGCTGCCCGACGCCGAAGAGCACCGGCACCACATCCGTTTCTGGCCGGCCCACGGTCTCTACCTCGGCGAGAAGGTGCTGCTCTTCTATCTCGGCATCGAAACCTTCAACCCCGAGTCTGCCTGGGGTTTCCGCAATCTCGGCGCGGGCCTGGCCCTGCTGGATCCCGAAACCGGAGAGTGCAGCCGACTGCGGTCGCCGGATCGCTCCTGGTGCTTCTGGCCGGTCGACGGCGACGATCTGCATTTCGGGGTGCAGGTGCTGCAGGAGGATGAGATCGTCTACGTGTATTTCTCCCGGTCCCCCGATCCGCTCGTCACCGGAGCCGGCATCGCTCGGGTCGAGATCGCGAGCTGCCAGGATCCCGGCGCCTACACGTACCTGGCCGAAGATGGCAGCTGGTCGCCGCTCTTGGAGGAAGCCACCAGCCTCGGCACCGCCAGCAAAGACTTCTCCGTCTCCTTCAACGCACACCTGAGCGCCTACCTCATGACCTACGCCGACCCCTTCGAGAAGGCCCTCTACCTGCGGCGGGCGCCCAGACCGTGGGGCCCTTTCTCGGAGCCCGTGCGGGTCGGCGAGCTGCGCCACCGTGAGTCCAGCGAGCTCCTGTACCTGGGCCTCGAGCATCCTCGGTTCTCCCAGGACCGGGGCCGTACGGTGATGGTCACCTACTGCCAGCCCCATTTCGTGCAGAACAGCCTGCTGGCGATCACGCTCGGCTCCGCGGAGAAAGAGGCCAGGCCGGCAGAACCCGCGACCCGCTCTCGGGGCTACCGGATCCGCGCCGAGCTCGAGTACGGGCCCGACCCCGCCCACCGTCTCGACCTCTACGTGCCCGAGAGCGGCCCGAGGCCTTTCCCCGGGTTGGTGCTGATTCGCGGCGGCAGCTGGCGGGAAGGGACTCGGGACGATCCGCGGATGGCGAGGATCGCCGAGCCCCTGGCCCGACGCGGGTTCCTGGTGGCGGCGATCGACTACCGGCACGTACCCCACGCCGTGTTCCCCGCGCAGATCGACGACGCCCAGCTGGCGGTGCGCTGGTTGCGGTCCAACGCCGCGGGCCTCGAGCTCGACCCCGATCGGATCGGAGCCCTCGGCGGCTCGGCCGGCGGGCAGCTCGCCTCCTTTCTCGGCATCTGTGACACCTGGAACCCGAGCATGGGACTCGCAGAGCACAGCAGCCGGGTGCAGTGTGTGATCACCGTAGCCGGCGTGGCGGACCTGCGCTACCCTCACTACCTCGAAGAAATGGCCGAGGGAGAGCTGAAAGAAGAAGTGAAGAAGATCCTGCCCGAGTACATGGGAATGCCCTACGAGGCAGCACCGGAGCGGTGGTGGCACGCATCCCCCCTGGCCCACGTCTCTCAGAGCTCCCCCCCCTTCTTCATCCTCCACGGCCGGCGCGACGAGATGGTGCCCTTCGGCCAGGCGAGGCGAATGGCCGACGCTCTCGAGAACGCCGGAGTCGAGGTCCATCGCGCCTTCGTCGAGGATCTGGGACACGACGTGGACGAGAGCTCCGAGGTCACCCGGACCGTCGAGGAGCAGATGCGAAGAGCGGCCGACTTCCTCGACCGACATCTGCGGCTGGAAGCCGGCAGCGAAAGGACCGGGACATGAGAATCTTCTTCGTCACCTACTGCTTCGGCCGCTCCTGGGGGGAGTCTCTGATCGGGGTCTACAAGCGAGGGTTGCGGATCGCCCTGAAGCTGCACGAGCGCGGGCACGAGATCGTCTTCTTCTGTGGCGGCCGCGACAACTTCCACGACGCCATGACCGAACGCGCCCAGAAGCTCTTCGAGTTCGTCGACGACCCCTTCACCTTCCTGGTGAGCGACGATGTCGAGGAGACCCGGGAGAAGGGCAAAGCGGGCCTGCTCGAGATCGACCCCGACCTGGTGGTCATCGGCGAGGCCCCTCTCAAGGGCATCCTGCTCGAGGTCTCGCTGTGCACCGCCGAGCTCGGCATCCCCATGGTCTGCCTCGACAACACCTACGCGCCGGAGCTCGTGGAGCTGTTCTGGGACCACCAGGGAGCCCTCTTCGATCACATCGTGCTCAGTGGGCCGAGCTCGTTCTGGGCCCCGGACGCTCCGGACTACGTGGCGCAATTCCCGCTCTTCATCGAAACCGATCCCGCCGCGGCCCGAACCCTCGTGGAGAACGAGCTCGAGCTCTCCAGCGACCGGCTGTTGACCGTTCTCGCCTACGACGAAACCGTCGAGGGCCTGGGCATCGCCCTCTTCGCAACGCTCACCGATCCCGGGCTCACCGCGGTCTTCGTCACCCACGAGGTCGAAGCCTGCGAGCAACGGCTCTCCGTGTTGCCCGCCGACCTCCGGGCATCGATCCGGGTGGTCTCGGCCCTGAGCGATCCCCTGCTCTTCGGCCTGCTGCAGATCTCGCGGTTGGCAGTTGGCAAATGTGGCTTCATGCAGATCGCCGAGAGCCTCAGCCTGGGAACCCCGATCATCACCTATCGCCCTCCCCGGGGTTTCTATCTACCCCACATTCCCGAGATCTGCCACGACTTCGCGATCTACACCGAGCTCCCGGAGCCGACGACCGAGCTGATCGCCACGGCGAAGCGGCTGGTGGCCCTCGCGCCCGAGGACATCCCCCACTTCCACGAAGGTGGCTTCGGCGCCGCCGAGCGGGTGGCCGAACACCTCGAATCCCTCGGCGAGGCTCCACGCCGCGATCTCGACGCCGAGGCGGCGGCCCAGGGGCTCAGCGAGGAACGCCTGCTGCGTCCCCTGCGGACGCTCCATCCGGAAGGCGAGCTGCAGATCGAGCAGATCCGCCTGGTGACCCTGCGCGTGCTCGACAACAACGTCCTCGGCTTCGAAGAGAAAGGCCGCCTCGCCCTCTGCAGCTACCGCCACGACGGCGAGGCACGTTTCGAGCGGCTCTGGATCCGCAGCTTTCCCAGCGAGGAGATGACCGAGGCCTACGCCCGGGACACCCGAGAAGCCATCGCTGCCGTGGACGAGGATTCCCCTCTCTACGAAAGCCGACGCCAGATCTACGATGTAAACCTGCCCTCTCGCTATGTGGTCGAGAGGTACACCGGAGACGCCATGCTCCCGCCGCTTTGAGCGTGGTAGACTTCGCCCGTTTTCCTTGCCAGACCAGAGACTCTGCCCCGTGAGGTCTTCCGGACCGGTCGAGGGACCGAGATCATGACGCAACCAGACGCCGAGGCCCATTGGATGATCGGAGACGCTCCCCGAGAGCACCTCGCCAAGATTCGCAAAGCCCTGGAGTCCAAGGACTGGCAGGGGCTCCACCAGCTGATTCCTCTCGAGCGAATCTGGGCCTTTCAGCGACCCATGCTGGCCGAACGAGGTTTCCACTCCCTGGAGATCCTCTTCGAGCAGGCCCGGGACCTGCACCTGCAGATCGATCGGGTGCAGAAGTCCGAGAACGACGGCGAGGTCGCTCATCTCAGCTGCTCCTGCTGCCTGATGTGGACCGACGAGAGCTCCTGGGAACAGAACGAGTTCGAATTCGACGTGCATCTCGGCCTCGGGGTCGGCGAGGAGGCCGGGACGGTGGAATATCTCGGGCTCACCATCGTGACCCCGGAAGAGCTCAACTTCGTACAGAACGACACGAAGAAGGGCGCCGCGAGAGACCGGTCCGACACCAAGAGAACCTTTGCCCCCACCGTCGCGGGAGCCGCATCGGGACCCGGGAAGCTTCCGGGAACCGGAGACCACGTGATGGTGTACATGCCGGTCCTCATGCCCCGAGACGCCGCCCGCAGCCTGCTCCACGGTTCCGACTCCGACGAGTAGCCGAGGTTTTTCGCCGCGATCGCCATGAGTCGTCCGAAGATCGTTTTCGTGACCTACTACCGGCTGGTCCCCACCGGTCAGATCGGTATCTTCAAGCGGTGCCTGCGACTGATGAGCCGGCTGCTGGACCGTTTCGAGATCCACCAGGTGAACTTCGGCCCTCTCCCGAAACAGGATCCACTCTTCGCCAGCGTCGAGCCCCACGTGACGTTTCACACGGTCGACAACGCACCCGTCCTCGGCCAGAAGCTCGAGGAGGTCTTCTCGGAGCTCGATCCGGTGGCGATCGTGATCGGCGAGGCGCCCATGCGGGGGAGCATGCGCACCTCCTCCCTGGTGGC
>CAZMEL010000046.1:0-37325 GCA_964565225.1 uncultured Thermoanaerobaculia bacterium
GCTGGCGGAAAAGGGCCGCTCGCAGCGCGGTTCGAGTTTCACCACGGGCTGCTAGAGCACGGAGCTATCTCCAAGGGAAGGAATCAGGAACGGATCGCCGAAACAAATCTCACGAGAGCTTCGCTTTCTTTCTACGGAACGAATGTCCTTCAGCTCCGTCACTGCCGCCGCTCTTGCCATGAACGGATCCAGGCCGACTTCGAAGAAGCCGCCCGGGCCATCTACAGCGACTGGATGTTCGCCGAGTACACCCGGCGGGGCCACATTCCGATCCACCTGGTCTGTCAGGGCGGCAAGGTAACCCTCGAAGGAAACGTCCGCAGCGCCGTAGAACGTCGCAAGGCGAAATCGCTCGTGCGGTATCTGATCCGTGCCACGGCGTGATCAACCATTTGAACGTCGGGCGGGAACCCGCGGACCCAGAGAAGGCGATCTCTGACATCTCATCTGGCTGGCAGCTTCTCTGGATTGCCGCGGATCCTGTTCATCTCTGGTTCATTCCGGGCTCGCTAGTCTGAAGCCGCTAGATGTGATCGCCTTCCCGTTTCACAGGACCCACCGTTCGATCGGAGTTCTAGCCATGAGACATCTCACAGCTCTCTCCTCTCCAGTTCCTTTACCCACCCGCCTCCTTCTTGCCACCCTGGTAGGAGTGTTCCTCGCCCTGGCTGGACCGATCCAAGGGCAGATCGATGAAGACCTCAAGCTCCTGCCCGGCGACGGAGGGTCAGGTCACGAGTTCGGCTACTCCGTCGCCATCGACAACGGCGTGATCGCCGTCGGGGCTCGTTTTGACGACGACAACGGTGCGGACTCCGGCTCCGCGTATCTCTTTGACGCCGCTACCGGATCCGAGCTGGTAAAGCTCCTGCCAACAGACGGCACGGCGAGTGATGAATTCGGCTTCTCGATCGCCATCGACAACGGCATCGTCGCGGTCGGCGCTCTACAGGCGGACGGCAACGGGATCCGCTCCGGGGCGGCCTACCTCTTCGACGCGACCACCGGCATCGAGCTCCACAAACTCCTCCCCACCGACGGTTCGGCGGGTGACGAGTTCGGCTTCGCGATCGCCATCGACAATGGCATCGTCGCGGTCGGCGCAAAGCGGGACGATGACAACGGCGACGCCTCCGGCTCGCTCTATCTTTTCGATGTAGCTAGCGGAGCGCAGGTCGACAAAATTCTGCCGAGCGATGGCGCGGCGATCAACCACTTCGGTGAAGCCGTGGCCATGGACAACGGGATCGTCGCCGTCGGTGCGCACGGTCACTCCCACGACGGCCTCCTCATCTCTCCCGGAGCAGCGTATCTCTTTGACGTCGCGACCGGATCGCAGATCGCCGAGTTGCTCGCCGATGACGCCCAGTCCAACGATTTCTTGGGCTCCGCCATCGCCATCGATGGCGGCATCGTCGCCGTCGGGGCTTGGGCCAAGAACGTCGTCTTCGATCACTCCGGCGCCGCATATCTATTCGAGGCCGCCACTGGGTCGCAGATCGTCCGACTCGTGCCAGATGACGCACGTGACCGCCATCACTTTGGCATCTCCATCGCCGTCGACAACGGCGTGGTCGCTGTCGGGGCGGAGGGGGATATCGACAATGGCTTCGAGGCGGGTGCCGCTTATCTCTACGATGCTTCTTCCGGCTCACAGACCGGTAAGCTCATGGCCAGCGACGGTGACGTATTCGACCAACTCGGTCGGTCGATCGCCGTCGGTAACGGTGTGATCGCCGCCGGAGCAATCGGCGACGACAACGATGCCGGTTCCGCGTATCTATACGATTTTTCTGTCATCTTCGCGGACGGTTTCGAGAGCGGCAATACCCAGGCTTGGGCGAGCAATGTGCCGTAGGTAGCTCGCTGATCGCCGCCGGGCGATCCTTGGCTTGATCGGACCCGGGCGACTATGCCCGGGTACTGGGTCTTGGGGACAGGATGGTGCCGAACCAGTAAACTGTGCGGTTGATTCAACGAGGAATGCGCCAAGCCCTCCATCCTCCAAATCTCCTTTCGAATCGGTCGAAGCTTCAAACCGCCTGGACGTAACCCTTCTCTTCGTAGAGCTCGAAGCCCCGCCGGGTCAGCTCCGCGAGCTCGGAGAAAAGCCCTGGATCGACGGCTCGGAAGTTGAAACAGGACTTCCCTTGCATTCTCTTCTTCAACGCTTCGCTCATCCCCTCGAGCAGCGCCGGCTCGACATACACGGGCATCAGGTGAAAGCTCACGTAGCGCTTCTTGATCTGGACAGCACCGAAAAACAAAGGTTTCTTGTTCTTCATGGTGTGAAATGTGTCGAGATAATAGTTTTCCTCGGTATCGGCCACGACTGCGAGCCGAGCCGCATAGGGCTCCAGGAGACTCTTCAACTCCGTGAAGACTTCGGGAAAGCTCATGAAAATCCTTTCTTATTCGGCCACATACAGGCTCGAGCTCTTCGATGCCGGCAGTCATGTGAAATAGATCGCAACGCGAGAGCCCACCGGCAGACCAGGCGGAGCCCGACACGAGCCTCGAAGGGCTCACGAAAGGCCCAGCTCGGCTGACCAGAGGTCTGCAACAGCCTTCATCGACGTAGCGCCTCTGCCGCAACCTCCCTCGATTCTACCAAGAAGTACCGAGAGCTTCTGGTGAGCCAGGGGGCCGCCAGGAGGTCCGGAGAGCCTTTTCTTCTCAGGGTTGAGACGCGTAGATCTCAAGCCTGAGAATTCGAAATTCACTGCATTTTCATCTCTTGATCTCGACGCCCCATCCATTCCGGAATCCGAGATTTCCTCTGCTCTCCGCGAGCCACTCTCTCCTCTCAGAAATCCGAAACATCCCTCACCCGTCTCCGGCGCTTCCATGACCGGGCCTTCCTGGCGCGAGTCTTGCTCTAGTCGGCAGAACCGGATAATCGTTTCGTTCCGATGATCAGCTGATTCCTGGCCGATCTCGGCTCGTTGTCTCTTCGAGACTTCGGGCGGACCCGAACATACCCCATCAGGAGACATGATGCCTCGAATTCGCCCTTCCAGAAAATCTTTCTTTTTCTTTACTCTCATTGCCTCGACATCTTTTTTTCTCTTCCTTTCCGACTCGGCTCTCGCCCAGCCCCCTGCCGGTTATTACGACTCGGTCGACACCACGAGCTCCGCGGCCCTGCGGGCGACCCTACACGAGGTGATCGACGACCACACCCGCTTTCCCTACACCGCTTCGACCACCGACACCTGGGACATTCTCAACCTGGCCGATGAAGACCCGGGCGATCCCGGCCGGATCATCGACCTCTACAAGAACGCGAGCTATGCCAAGATTCCCGGCGGGGTCGGAGCCTATAACCGGGAGCACAGCTGGCCCCGGTCGTACGGTTTTCCCAACGACAGCTCCACCAACTACCCCTTTTCCGACTGCCACCATCTCTTCGCCGCCGACGCCTCTTACAACGGCTCCCGCAGCAACAAGCCGTTCCGCAACTGCAACTCCGGCTGCGCCGAGAACCCGACCGATGTCAACGATGGCCGCGGCGGAGGCTCGGGGGTCTACCCCGGCAACTCCAACTGGACCACCGGCTCGTTCACCCAGGGCACCTGGGAGACCTGGGGCGGCCGCAAGGGCGATGTGGCTCGTGCCATTCTCTACATGGATATCCGCTACGAGGGTGGTACCCACGGCATCACCGGTGCCGCCGAGCCCGACCTGATCGTGACCGACAACGAGAGCCTGATCGACAGCGGCAACACCGGCAACAACGAGTCCGTGGCCTACATGGGCATGCGCTCGGTGCTCCTCCAGTGGCATTTCCAGGATCCGGTGGACGCCCGCGAGCTCTACCGCAACGAGGTCGTGTTCATGTTCCAGGGCAATCGCAACCCGTTCATCGATCATCCCGAGTGGGTGGACTGCCTGTACAACGGGAGCTGCAGCAGCGGGCCCGATACCTTTCCGCCCGCGGCGCCGACCAACCTGGCGGCGACGGCCGGTGATGCCCGGGTCGACCTGACCTGGAACGCCAACAGCGAGGGAGACCTGGCCGGGTACAACGTGCACCGGGCCACAACCTCGGGCGGCCCCTACACCAAGCTGAATACGACCCTCCTGAGCTCGACTACCTACACCGACACGGGCCGGACCAACGGGGTGACCTACTTCTACGTGGTGACCGCCGTCGATACCTCCACCAACATCAGCGCCGACAGCAACGAGGCCTCGGCAACACCCCAGGGAGGAGGCGGGCCCGGAGGTCCCGGCCAGGTGATTCTCAGCGAGGTGCTCTACGACACGGCCGGATCCGACGACGGGCTCGAATGGGTCGAGCTCTTCAATCCCGGAGCCAACGCGGTCGACCTCTCCAACTACAGCCTCGGCAACGCCGGGCTCGACTACACCACCAGCCTCGTACAGCTCTCGGGAACCCTCGCCCCCGGAGCCACCTTCGTGGTCGGCGGACCCACCTCCAACAGCAGCAACGCCAACCCGAGCTTCGATCTCGCCATCGACTTCTCGCCGGATTTCCAGAACAGCGGATCCGCGGGAGACGGGGTCGCTCTCTTCGACGTGCCCGCCAACCAGGTCACCGCCGCCACCGTGCCCATCGACGCCGTGGTCTACGGGCCCAACAACAACAACGGCCTGATCGACGAAACCGGCACCGCCAACCCGCCCGAGGTCGGTGATGCCCCGTCCGGATCGTCCCTCGAGCGGGTCGATCTCCAGGGCAGCTGGCAGATCCAGGCTTCGCCCAACCCCAACACCACCACCCTCGAAGGCGGCGGGCCCGGTGGCCCCGGCCAGGTGATTCTCAGCGAGGTGCTCTACGACACGGCCGGATCCGACGACGGGCTCGAATGGGTCGAGCTCTTCAATCCCGGAGCCAACGCGGTCGACCTCTCCAACTACAGCCTCGGCAACGCCGGGCTCGACTACACCACCAGCCTCGTACAGCTCTCGGGAACCCTCGCCCCCGGAGCCACCTTCGTGGTCGGCGGACCCACCTCCAACAGCAGCAACGCCAACCCGAGCTTCGATCTCGCCATCGACTTCTCGCCGGATTTCCAGAACAGCGGATCCGCGGGAGACGGGGTCGCTCTCTTCGACGTGCCCGCCAACCAGGTCACCGCCGCCACCGTGCCCATCGACGCCGTGGTCTACGGGCCCAACAACAACAACGGCCTGATCGACGAAACCGGCACCGCCAACCCGCCCGAGGTCGGTGATGCCCCGTCCGGATCGTCCCTCGAGCGGGTCGATCTCCAGGGTAGCTGGCAGATCCAGGCTTCGCCCAACCCCAACACCACCACTCTCGAAGGAGGAGGCTCCAACTCGATCACGTTCACCTCGATCGGCAGCGAAGACGGCTGGGTGCGAGAGTCGGGAGAGAACACCAACTTCGGCAGCAGCTCCAACAGCACCGGCACCGGCACCTCGGCGCTACGCCCCGGCGACAACCGGAGAGACCGCCAGTACAAGGCGATCCTCTCGTTCGATACCTCTGCCCTTCCCGACGGGGCAACCATCGTCTCGGCGACCCTTCGCCTGCAGCGAGGAACCGTGGTCGGAACCAATCCGTTCCAGACCCACGGTAGCCTCCGGGCCGACATCAGCACCGGCGGGTTCGGCGGCAGCACCGCTCTCGCACCGGTCGACTTCCAGGCCCCGGCCACCGCCACGCAGGTGGCGACCCTGAGCAACGCACCCTCCAACCTGGACTGGTCCGAAGGAGCCCTGAACGCCGCGGGGCTGCAGGCGATTCACCTGCAGGGTCGTACCCAGCTCCGGATCGAGTTCGACCTCGACGACAACGACGACAACGGCAACGACTACATCGGCTACTACTCGGGAGACAACAGCGACTCCAGCCGCCATCCGCAGCTGGTGGTCGTCTACCAACCTTGACGTAGCTCTTCCAGGGGCCCGGCTCGACCGGGCCCCTTTCCTCACCGACCTCCCAGAACCTCCACCGCCAGAGCTTCGAATCGTGGCTCGCCGTGTAGGGAATCGAGCCTCGGGTCGACCCGGAGGAAGACCAACCAGGGGTCTCTCTCGACCCGGGCGGTCTCCAGAAGGTCGAGAGCCGCTTCGGTGTGGCCGGCCTGGGCTTCGAGAAAGGCCATTCGGAGAGAGGCAGGCTGTCGCGCGGCGGGCCATGTCTCGACACCCTGCACAGAGAGCTCTCGGGCGGCTCGCAGAGCCGCGGCGGGCTCCATGCCCTCGAACGTACCGAAGGCTTCGGGTTCGAAACCGTAGGCGACCATCCGCTCTCCCAGGGCTTCGAGCGCTTCCGGCAAGCGCCCGAGGCGCTCGAGGGCCTGCTGCCGGCAGGCCTTGGCCCAGCCGTATTCGGGATCGAGGGCGAGGGTCTGCTCACATTCGAAGAGCCCCTCTTCATAGCGATCGGCAAAGAGCAGGTACCAGCCCAGGTCGGAACGGACGCTGGCCGATACGGGATCGAGCTCCAGGGACCTGCGGACCGCCGCAATGGCCTCGTCGTGGCGCTCCAGGGCCGAGAAGGCGCCCGCCTGCCAGTGGTAGATCATGGCGTCGTTGGGCGCCAGGCGTGCCGCCTCGCCGAAGGCGGCGAGGGCCCCCTCGGGATCGAAATCGGCGTAGAGCCGTACGAAGCCGAGGGAGTTGTGGGCGTCGGCGAGTCGAGGGTCCAGCCGCAGCCCTTCTTCGGCGGCGCGGCGCGCTTGCTCGAACACGTCGACGTTTTCTTTGTCGGCGAAGGCCAGCAGGTTGTAGGCATCGGCGAGGCCGGCCCACGCCGGGGCAAACCGAGGATCGGCATCGATCGCTCGCTCGAAGTGGGCCACCGCCCGGCGGTAGCCTTCTTTGTGGAAACGCGCCCACTGGTAGCGACCTCGGAGAAACTCCTCGAACGCCTCGGTATCGTCGGTGGCGGCGCGAGCCCGGGCGCGGGTATCGTCGCCGAGGAGCTCCAGGGCCAGGGAGCGAGCCACTCGCCGCGCCAGGTCTTCCTGCACGTCGAGCCACTGGCTGCGCTCTCGATCATAGGCCTCGGCCCAGAGCTGGCTCTGATCCCCGACCTGCACCAGGCGAGCGGTGACCCGTAGTCGATCGGGAGCGCTGCGCACGGTGCCTTCGAGCACGTATTCGACGTCCAGCTCCTCGCCGATCTCACGAAGGCTCTTCTCCGTGCCCTCGTAGGCCATGGCCGAGATCCTGGCCACCACCGCCAGACGCTCCGGACGCAGCCGGCCGAGCTGGGTGATCAGCTCCTCCGTGAGCCCGTGGGACAGGTGATCTCCCTGGCCCGGATCGCTGAGGTTCGCGAAGGGTAATACGACCATCCGGAGCTTGCCGTCGTCCGGAGGGGAGGCCTGGAGGCTCCGGCTGGCCAGGGTGTAGCCCAGGAAGACGACCGCGGCAAAAGCCAGCGCCAGACCGGCGACCAGGCCGAGGTGGAAGGCCCTTCGGCTCTTGGGAGACGGCCCGACCACTTCGACGCTCGGCGTCTCCACTTCCACACTGCCGATGAACCGGTACCCGCGACGGGGCAGGGTCTCGATGAACCGGGGATGGCTCGCGGAGTCGCCGAGGGCTTCCCGGAGCTTGCGCACCGTGGCGTTGAGGTTGTTGTCGAAGTCTACGAAGGTATCGGCCGACCACAACCGCTCGCGCAGAGCCTCACGGGTCACCAGCTCCCCGGGGGTCTCGAGCAAAGCCACCAGCAGGGCGAAGGGTTTGTCCGCAATCGCCAGCCGACGCCCCTGGCGAAAGAGCTCCGCGCTCGGCAGATGCGCCTCGAAGGTAGCGAACTTGTACGTCTTGTGATCTGGATTTCGGGTCATGAGCCGGCGATCCACACCCGTCAGTCTACCTCACACCCTCGGATCAGCCTTTGCCCAGCGCCGGCATCACTGGCTGCATCTTTCTTGTTTTCAACGTTTCCGAGATCACTCAGAAATAAGGAGAACGTGAGATCCGGAACCTGGATCGGAAGGCTCGATCGCAGCAAGCTCGGTGCTGTCGATCGGCTCGTGGCAACCAGCTGTCTCCAGAAAGGAAATTCGAGATGCCCAGAATCAGCCCTCGAGGCGTTCCATCGATCCGAGCTCGTCGAACCTTCTTGCAGCGTGCCCTCTGGCCAGGGATCGTTCTGGCGACGGTCGCCTGTGCCGGCGGCCCGACCTCGAACGAATGGCCGGAGCCCACCGGCCTCCAGGGCTCCCGAGGAACCCGGACGGTTCCCGAAACCCGCCAGGAGGCGGTACGGGAGACGCTGCACGGCGTCGAGGTCGAAGATCCCTACCGCTGGCTCGAGGATCTCGGCTCCGAAGAAACCCGTGGCTGGGCACGGGCCCAGGACCAGGCGACGGTGGAAGCGATCGAGAGGAACCCGGCCTATCCCGACCTGCAGAATCGCCTGCTGGAGATTCTGGACTTCGAACGATTCAGCAACGTCAGCCGACATGGTGAGACCTTCTTCATGCGCCGAAGCCGGGGCAACGGCACCGGTGGCGTATTGATCGTGCAGGAGGGGCGGCAGGGAGACTCCCGTGTACTTGTGGATCCGGAACAGCTCTTTCCGGGCGAAGACCGGGCTCTGCAACAGATCGCCCCGGACCTCGAAGGCCGGTCGGTCGCGTTCGGCATGTCGCGGAGCGGCTCGCGGTGGACTCGGCTGCTGATCCTCGACGTCCGGACCGGCCAGCTCTATCCGGAACGGCTCGAGGGCCTGCACACCGCGATCGGCCAGATCGCCTGGCACCCGGACGGAACAGGCTTCTTCTACACCCGGTGGCCGGTGCCGACGAACGCTGGCGGCCAGGAGGCCACCTACGACAACGGGGCGGTGTACTTCCACCGGATCGGCACTCCGCAGAGCAGTGATCGAAAGATCATCGACGCTCCCGGCGAGCCCGACCGCTGGTTCTCCGCCGGCCTGACCGAGGAAGGCCATCACCTCGTGGTGAGCTCGGCGCGGGCAAGAGATGCGGGCAACGGCATCGAGGTGCTCGATCTACGCTCCGACCGCCGTCGGGTCCTGGTCGGTACCGCCGAGCACACCTTCTCGTTTCTCGGGAATCGAGGAACCCGGCTGTGGTTCCGCACCGACGCCGGGGCCCCGAAGGGCCGGATCGTGTCCTTCGACCTGGGCCGGGAGAGCGCCGAGCCCCGGGAAACCATCGCCGAGCAGGAGGAAACCCTGAACCAGGCGAGCCTGGTGGCCGATCACTTTCTTCTCGGCTACACCCGCGACGCGGTGCCGATCGTGAAGGTCTTCGACTCGGCCGGCCGCTTCGTTCGCGACCAGAGGTTGCCCAAGACCGGGGCCATCTGGGGTGGATTCCGCGGCCGACGGACCGACGAGCGGGCGCTCTTCGACCTCAGCGACCTGGCCGACCCCGGTACTCACTATGCCCTCGACCCGGCCAGCGGCAAGATCGAGCGGCTGCTGCGTCCGAAGCTCGCTTTCGATCCCGATGCTTTCGAGCTTCGCCAGGTGTTCTATGAGGGCAAGGACGGTACCCGCATTCCCATGTTCCTCGCCCACCACGAGTCGGTGCGACCCGAGGAGGACAACCCGACCTTCCTCTACGCCTACGGTGCGTTCAAGTGGTCGGCCTTTCCCTGGTTTCAGCCGTTGATGGTGGCTTTCATGGAGCGTGGCGGGGTCTATGCCATGGCCAATATCCGGGGCGGCGGCGAATACGGCGAAGCCTGGCACCAGGCGGGCATTCGCCGCAACAAACAAACCGGAGTCGACGATCTGCTGGCGGCGGCCGAGTGGTTGGTCGCCGAGGGATACACCTCGAGGAGCCGCCTGGCGGTCAATGGAGGCAGCGCCAGCGGCCTCCTGGCGGCGGCGGCCATGGTGCAACGGCCCGATCTCTTCGCCAGCGCCATCCTCGACATCCCGGCCCTCGACCTGATTCGCTTCGAAAAATTCACCGGCGGGGCCTATTGGGTGCCCGACCTGGGGACCGTGGACGATCCCGAGGAGTTTCGTTCCCTGCTGGCCCTTTCGCCCTACCACAACCTCGAATCAGGAGTCTGCTACCCGCCGACCCTGGTCACCGCGGGGGAACGCGACGAAACCACGGTTCCTTCCCACGCCTACAAGTTCATCGCCGCTCTGCAGGCGGCCCAAGGTTGCGACCAGCCCGCTCTGATGCAGGTCGTGTGGGGTGCTGGCCACAGCTTCGGCAATCACGCCGAGCAGACCGCCACGACCTCGGCTCGAATCGTCGCCTTTCTCGATCGCCACCTGGATCTACGCCGGAGCCGGGGCCCGGGAATGGAGATGGCCGGCAACTGAGCTCTCGAAGGTTTCGAGCGCGAGGCCGATCACCTGCTCCCGTGCTCGCTTGATCGCCGCCAGGTGGCCGGCCTCGGCGGCGATCGAACAGCGTGCACCGGCCAGCCGGGCGAGCTCCCGGGTCTCGGCCTCGAGAGCTCCGGGATCCCGCTCTCCCCCTACGTAGGCGGCCTGCCGAACCTGCAGGAAGGGCGCATGCTCGCGCAGATCGAGGAAACGATAGGCCCGGCGAAAGGCCAGGCGAAAGAAGCGGTAGGCCGGTCGCCGCTTCGGGAGCACCCGGTGCGACCAGCGGAGCAGGTGGCTCGAGACGTCTTCGAACATCGCCGAGCACACTCCGGCGCGGCTCGACAAGATCTGGTGCGCCCAGTACCCTCCCGAGCTGGCACCCCAGAAATGCAGCGGCAGATCTCCAGCCACATCCTGCAGCTCATCGAGGGCGGCGGCGATCTCGTGATCGAGAAAACCGGACTTCGGGGAGCTGGTTCCGAAGCCGGGAAGATCGAAGCTCATGGCGTGGTACCCGGCGGCTCGCAGAGCCTCGATCCGCCCCTGGCGATAGAAATAGGCCTGCCCCGAGTACACCCAGGGATGAGCCAGGAGCACCGCACCCCGGGCTCGACCCGGAGCGGGATAGAAGGTGGCGGCCAGCTGGCGGTCTCCACCGCGCGGGATCGTACGGTATTCGTAGGGCTCGAGGCTCCTGGGCGGAGCTTTCGCACGAATTCCCCGAGGCTCGGGAGCCAGCGCCAGGAAGATACGCAGAGCCAGGAATTCTTCGAGGCGGCCCGGGCGTGGCGGCGGGCCGGGAGGAATGGACGTCATCGGCAAACGTGCTCCTTACAAGCGGAAGCTTCCGTGAAAACACGACTCTTCCACCTGCCTGAACGCAAAACGGCGCGATTTCGGGCCGTACTGCGTTCAAGCTCGGAGCAACTCTTCGACCTGCTCTCGGATTGCGGGAAGCTCTTCTTCGGATACTCCGTCGGCAAACAGCTCCTGGAGCCGGGCCAGGGGCTCGGCCGTGCTGGGCGGTAGATCGTCGAGCCCGAGATCGGCCTCGGCCTCGGACTCGCGTACCAGACGGTCGAGAGTCCGGCGCAGACCCCGATTCCGCAAGACGTTCACATCCTTCTCGAAGACCGTGGCGATCCGCACGATCTCGGCCCAGCGACCGAGCTCCACGTTCGGCGATTGGAGCAGCATCACGTCCAAGAGGCTGCTCGCCTCGGCTACCTCTTCGGCCGTGGGCAACACGCCTCTTTCGAGCGATTCGGCCATCGAGGCCAGGGTCGTATCGAGGCCGGGAAGATCCACCCGAGAGTCGAGATCACGGAGTGTCTCCCGAGCCAGCCCGACTTCCTCCCTCGCGACCAGGTATTCGAGGTGGGTGAACAGTGCGGCCACCTGTACCGCTTCGGCCCCTTCGGGTCTTCCGCCTTCGCCGGGGGACCGGAAAATCGGGAAGAATCTCACCGGTGAGACGATCTCTCCGATGCTCTGGAAACCCACGGACGCCCAGCGGGCAATGAACGGCTTCGAGTCGAAAGGCCCCACCGGACGAACCATGAACCAGGTGAGGGCCGCGGCGGCCAGGCCGGCGGCCAGCGCCGCGGCCGTAGCCCAGCCTCGCCGCCGGTTTCGCCGAATCTCCCTGGGGCGAGACGATGGCACCTCGGGCTCCTGCCCGGCGCCGCCGTCGATCGCCATCGGCGTCCAGCCGCGAGACTCCGGAGCAGGCACTGCGGCCGGCTCTGGCGCGTCCTCGGAGCTCGCGGGCATCGCCGCCATCTCTTCGCTGATCAGCAAGACTTCCGAGAAGGTCGCGGCGCAGTCGGAGCAGTGGCTCAGGTGCTCCCTGGCCTCTCGCCGTTCGTCGGAATCGAGACCTCCATCGACCAGGGCACCGAGAATCTCCGGGTCGAGACAAGGGCCCGGTCGATCGCTCGAATCGTTTCGTGGCTCATACAAGAGCAGTTCCCTCTGGATGGAGACGGACGAATCGCGGTTTCTTCGCGTCGAAGACTCTACTCGGGCTCAAGACGGCGGCTCCTCGAACAGGCGCTTGGCCTCGTCGCGATCGAATCCCCGTTTCGCGAGGCGCTCACGGAGGCGCCGCAAGAGCCGTTCCCTTCGAGAGTATAGGGGACGCTGGGGCAGATCGAGGAGATTCGCGATCTTCGCCACCTTGTGTCCGTCCCAGTAACAGAGCTGGAGGATCAGCCGATCCTCGGATTCGAGCGCCTCGATCTCTTCCTGCAGAGCTCGTTCGAGCTCCTGCCTCGAGACATCCCGCTCTTTCTGGAGAACCGCTTCTTCGGCCGTCGATAGAGTCGGCACCTCCGGCAGCTTGTCTTCTCCCTCGAGCCGACGTTTCGGCGACCGGATCGGCAACCTGCGGTCGAGATCGATCAGCTCCTGGCGAGAGAGCTCGACCCCATCGTTCTGTTGCATGTGCTCGATCGCCTCGTCCAGCGACCAGCCTTCCCGGGCGGTCAACATTTCCAGCCGCTTGGCGTCGGCTCCGAGAGTCTTGGCAAGGGCCGAGTGCCGCCACTTTCCCCACTTCTGGTCCTGGTAGTCGCGGCACTGGTTGACGATGACTGTCGTCAGGTAGGTCTCCAGCCGGCAGCGCCCCTGGAACCGCCGCAGGACGGCGTAGTCGTCGTCGATCAGCTTGATCTTGACCGCTGCCTCGAAGTCTTCCGCCTCGACACCGTAGATCGAATGCCGATGACAGACATTCCGAGCCACTCGTTCGATCAGAGGGAGCTGGGAAAGAAAAAGGTTTTCCGCATTCATCAATCAGACGAGGATCCGACCCCGACCCATCCGCCCAGCTCGACTCGAGACCACGGCAGGATGGAAGACCGGCTCAACCCTTCCGGGAAAAAGAATTTCGCGGATTGTACTGCATTCCCGGCCAGATCGCATGGGCCGCTCGGTGCGCAGAGCACCCGACTCAATCCACTTTCACCTCGCCGATGTTGCCTTCGACGGAGAGGATCACCGTGGGGCCTTCTTCGTCGCCGGTCTCCACGGACCGCTGGTCCACCCGATGCTCTCCGATGTTGATCCGAACGCGCTCCACGTTGGTCCGGGTCTCCTCGGGCAACCAGACCTGGGCGTCGCCGATGTTGAAACGTAGCTCCACCTCGGCATCGTGTTGCCAGTCTCCCTGCAGATCCAACAGCACCTCTCCGATGTTGTGCTGGATCTCGACCTCCCGGGGGCTGGCGTCTCCCAGGCGTCGCACTTCCAGCTCGCCGATCGACGAGCTGAGGAAGAACGATTCCATGGGCTCCGGAAGCGGCTCCCGAAACTCGAAGAAGTGTTCGCCGATCCCGAGATCGAGATCCAGGTTGCGCAGGGAGAGACCGCCGAAGTCGGCCTTGGTTTCTCCGACCCCGATCTCGCCGAGGATATCCACCGGATGGCCCTTGGGTATGGTGAGGACGATCCGACTATCGCTCTCCTTGCCGAAGAGCAGGCCGAGGAACCCCTTCCGGCTGCCGAACTCGAGGCGGTAGATCCATTCGCCGTCCACCTCCTCGAACGACTCCAACAGCTCGAAGCTCGCCCGGTCGTAGTCGGCCTCGACGTGGATCGTCTGGTCTTCGGGCCCGGGCTGGATGACGAAGTTGCCCACCGTGAGATCGAGAACGACACGGCCTCGGGGCGGAGCCACGGCCGGCGGAAGGGGCAAGACCTCCGGTAGTGCGGCACGATCCTCCGACAAGGCTCCCAGGGCTCCGGGAACGGCCGGCGGCTCGGGCGGCTCGGGCGGCCCGGGCAGATCGTGCACGAAGCGCTCGGTGGCAGGGTCGGGCTCGCCGGGCTCGAACGCCATTTGCAGGGCGCCGGTGAGGAAGACCAGGCCCAAGATCAGGGCGAAGAGGGTCAGGCAGCCGGTGCAACCGATCTTGAGACAACCGAGAGAACAAGAGGAGCTCTGATCCATGAGCAAGGTCTCCGCACGTCGAAGCTGGGGTCCGCGATTCCGCGAGCCGGGCGGCTCAGAACCCACTACGGCGTGCACAGCTCGGGTGTTTCGCTCGCCCATCTCGGAGGCGGGCCCGAGGGCGCACCACCAATTGGGTGACAGCTCGCATTTGGCTCGGGATCGAGATAGGCTACCAGGGATCGGAGCCGCTACCAGGCTCCTTCTGCATTGAAGAAGAGGCTCCATCTTGACCACCGACGCCACGACTCCCATCGAAAGCCCGAACCTCGTGCAGAGCTCGAGCTGGAGAGATTTCGCAGCGTTGACCAAACCCCGGATCACCCAGATGGTGGTTTTGACCACCGCGGCCGGTTTCTGGCTCACCGCGCCCCGGCCGATCGACTGGTTGCTCCTGCTGCACGCGATTCTCGGCACCGGGCTGGTCGCGAGCGGCGCCTCGGCTCTCAATCAAGTCATCGAACGCAGCACCGACGGACGGATGCGGCGGACCGCCAACCGGCCGATTCCCGCCGGCCGGATCCACCCCGATCGAGCGCTGCTCTTCAGCGTCGTGATCTCGGTGGCCGGTATGGTCTACCTCGCCGCTCTCGTGAACTGGCTCACGGCGGCCCTGGGAGCGACGACGCTGGGGCTCTACGTCTTCGTCTACACGCCGATGAAGCGCCGGAGCTCGCTGGCGACGATCGTGGGAGCGGTGCCCGGAGCCGTACCCCCGATGATGGGTTGTGCCGCGGCCACGGGTGAGCTCGGGGCCATGGCCTGGATTCTCTTCGGCATCCTGTTCTTGTGGCAGATGCCCCATTTCCTCGCCATCGCCTGGTTGTACCGCAGCGACTACGAGCGGGGAGGCTTTCCCCTGCTGACCATCGGCAATCTCCAGGGGACCCTGGCGCCCGGTCAACGCACCGCCCGCCAGATGATCCTCTATGCAGCGGCCTTGATTCCGGTCAGCCTCCTGCCGTCCACTCTCGGATTCTCCGGGGGGCTCTACTTCTGGGGTGCGGCCGTTTTCGGTCTCGTATTCCTGGCCTTCTCGATGGTCTTCGGGCGAGAGCAGAATGCTCGATCCGCCCGCCAGCTGCTCTTGGTTTCGGTGATCTACCTTCCCGTGATCTTGTTTCTCATGGTGATCGATCGAGCGGTCTACTGAACGATGACCTCTACGACGGAGAATGACGTCTCGGCGGCGGCCGGCGATCCGGCGGCCGGCGATCCGGCGGCCGGCGATCCGGCGCCCCGATCGAAATCGAGCTCGGACACCGGATCGGCTTCCCGCCTCGAACGCAGGCTGTGGGCGTTCCTGGTGCTCTTTCTCGTCGGCCTGGTGGGCTCGTCGATCTGGGTGCGCGGTCGGGCCGACAAGCTGCCGCCTTTACCGGTGATCGCCGAGGTTCCACCCTTCTCCCTGACCCACCACGACGGCACCACCCTGAGCCGCGAAGACCTGCTCGGCCGGCCCTGGGTGGCAGATTTCATCTTCACCCGTTGTATCGCCGTCTGCCCGCGCATGAGCATGCGTATGCGCTCGCTGGTGCACGAGACGGACGAGAGCTCGCCGGTGCGGTTCGTATCGATCACGGTAGATCCCGAGCACGACACCCGGGAAGTGCTGGCCGCCTACGCCGAGAAATACGACGCCAGGGCGAGCTGGTACTTCCTTCGAGGCTCGGTCGAAGAGACGACCGAGCTCACGATGAAGGGATTCCTGCTGCCTCTCGATACCTCGCCACCACCGGAGATGCTCACCGGCCCCGATCCCATCATCCACAGCAATCGCTTCGTGCTCGTGGATGCCGATGGCAAGATTCGCGGCTACTACGACGCCTTCGATCCGCGGGAGATCGAGAACCTGAAGCGCGACCTCGAACGTCTCTCACCCAGCGAGCGGTGACGCCGCGGCGGCACTCGCCGGTGCCCGGCGCATCCTTCGCAGCAGCAGCTCGCAACCCACCAGCACGACGACCCCGATCCCTCCGACCGAGGCCCACAACACGGTACCGCCCAGGTGCTGGTAGATCCACGTGCCGGCGCTCGGCGCGATGATGAACGCCAACCCCCACGCCATGGTGTAGAGCCCCATGTATTTCCCGCGGTGGCTGGCGTGGGAACGGTTGGCCACCCACCCTCCGGCGGAGGGGGCGACCAGCATTTCGCCGAATGTGAGGATGGTCATCGAGGCTACGGCCAGAAGAACCGTCTGGCCCAAGGGCAGGATCACCATGCCGAGCCCGACGAGCAGGGATCCCCAACCCACCACCCGCAGCGGACGATGCCTCTCGATCCAGTGGGTCAACACCATCTCGAAGACCAGGATCAACACCGCGTTCAGAGTCATCAACAGCCCGAACCGGGCCTCGTCGAATCCGTAGACGTCGTGGAGATAGAGGGGATACGTGCTCCAGCCCTGGAAGAAACAGATGGCGAAGAGCACCGTCAAGCCGAGAAAGAGAAGAAACGGACGATCTCGCAGAGGATGCAGCGCCTCTTCCGGCTGCTCCTCGGAACGCTCGTCGGTGTAGGCGGCGGAACGGTTACGGAAGAGAATCCAGAGGAAGATCGCCGCCAGAATGCAGGTCGCCCCGTCGACCCAGAACAACAGGCTGTAGTCGCGCAGGGCCAGCCAGCCGCCCACCGCCGGGCCGACGGAGAAACCCAGGTTGAGAGCCATTCGATTGAGGGCCATGGCGCGGGTGCGGAGCGTCGGCGGAGAGAACTCGGTGAGCGCGGTTCCATTGGCCGGTCGGAAAGACTCGGAAGCCGTCGCCACCAGGAAGGTGACCAGCATCAGGCCGCCGACCGACCGCAGCTGCTCGAGCACGATGTAGCCGAAACCCGACAGGAGAAGGGCCAGGAACTGGATCTTCAAGGGACCGATGCGGTCGACCAGCCAGCCGCCGATCCAGGCGCCGACCAGGTGACCCAGGCCGTAGATGCTCAACACCTGGCCTGCCAGGGTGAGGGAAAAACCGAGCTCGCCGGTGAGATAGAGCGCGAGGAAGGTGAGAACCATGGTTCCGCTGCGGTTGATCAGCATCACCACGGAGAGAAGCCAGATCTCCGGAGGAAGGCCGCGGTAGGCCTCGAGGTAGAGCTTGAAGATTCTTTGCACGGTAGCCTCCTATTAAAACAAGAGAAAACTTATTTTAATCAGGCCGCCCAATTTGTCAAGCAAAGACTTTTTTTAATTACCCGCGGAGGCCTTCCCAGAAGATCCCCGGCAGCTTGAGCAGAGAGGGCCCTTCTTCGAATCGGGTCAGCTTCTCACCCATGCGATGCACCTGCCGGTGGCTGCGGAACCAGACCGGCTTGGGAACGATCCGGAACGGGGTTCGGACCACCGTTTTCTCGACCCGGCCGAACATGAGGGTGTTGTGCACCACCCCGGTGCCGCTCTGGATGTCGTAGATGTCGTGCCCGGGAAAGGCCCCCCAGGGCGTGACCACCAGGCCGTAGCCGAGGGCCGCCCAGCTGTTGACCGCTACCGTTCCGTACCGCAGCGCGGTGATCGCACGATCGAAGGCGGCCGCGACCTCGGGATCGGCCAGGGTCCTGGGATGCACCAGGATCGTGCAGTTCAACGTGCCCCAGAGCCGTTCGTTGGCGAATTCGACCGCTCTCTCCAGGTACTCGACCACCGAGCTCGCCGCGAGAGCGGTCTCCGAGAACACGCCGCAGAACGCCTCGGTGTGGTAGCAGATCTCGTCGTCCGCGGCGGGATCGAGATCGGCGATCAGGGTCCAGGGAAGCTCTCCTTCCCGCGGTTGGCCGAAGTGCTCCGCTTCGGGATGGGCCGAGGCGAAGCTCTCGTGCCGCTCCTCGGCACCGGGGTAGTAGGCCTGGCGCAGGGGAGTGGAGCCGAGATGGCGGCGTACCGCCTCGAGCAGCGGTTTCCGCTGGCCCCAGCCCTCGTGCTGGACGATCACCCGCGCGGCGTTGCAGTTGAAGCCGGCATTGTTGACCAGCATCGAAACCAGGCTCTCGGCGTGGTAGTCGAGATCGCCCTGCGACCAGGGGCCGGGCACCACGATCACCGGCGACACGTTGCCGAGCTCGCTGGAGATCGGCTTGCGAAGCTTGGGTTGCCGGTCGGCCTTGCGCTGCCGGCCCTCCTCTCCCGGGCCGAAGACGATCGCCTCCACGGTCTTGTCGGACCCGGTGATGTGAATGTTGTCGACCCTGTCGTGGCTGCACAAGAAGGCACCGACCTCGGCTCCGCCGTACACGATCCGCAACACCCCCCAGTCGACGAGCGCCTGGAACCCCTCTTCCAGCAGAGGGCCGAGGTAGGCGTTCAGCGGGTGCATCTTGCACACCACGACCTGATTCTCGACGAAGAGCTTGTAGAGCAGGTCCATCGGGCCGATCGACGAGACATTGCCGGCACCGAGCACCAGGGCCACGGCGCCCTCGGTGTCGCGAGATCGATACGCCTCGGCCTGGGTGGCCGCCAGGTTCTCCGCGTCGACGCCCGGCTGCATCCAGACCTCGGCGGTGATTCCACTGTAGAAGAGCCGGTCGTAGAGATCCTGGGGGAAGACCCGCGCCACCACCCGGCCGTCGGGACGAGTGGTGACCGGTCCCGGGATGCGGGGAGCGCCTTCGGTCTCGATCTCTCGCAGGGCCCGCTCGAGAAGGCGCAGATTGCGAACCACGAAGTAGGGCCCCGCCAGCCATTCTTCGCCGGCCGTGGGCGTCCGGGCCGGGATGCCCTCCGCGGCGCGCACCGCATCGGCCCAACGCTCGGCGACCCCGGAGAAATCCTTGATCAGCTCACCGAGAATCGCTCGGCGGTCGGAAATGGGAAGCTCCGCCCAGACGGCCTTCTTCTCGTGCAGGGTGGCCAGGGCCGACTCCAGCTCTTCGGGAGACGAGGTCGGGGCGACCGTGGAAGCCTGGGTCACGGAGGCGGGATCGAGCATGGTGGTTGTCATGGAATCTCCTCTGCGTCGAGAGAGCGGACGCGCTCAGGAATCGAGCGGCGCGATCCAGGGGATCTCGGATTCGGTCGGCTGGAAGAAGACCAGGCTGAAGGCTCCGGGACCGACATGGGTTCCGATCACAGGCCCGGTCTCCGAGAGGATCAGCTCGCTGACCACGATCTGCTCTTCGACCAGCTTGCGCAGCCGCTCCGCCCAGGCAGGGGCTTTCGCATGGGTGATGGCGACCACCGTCGGACGTTTCGGATCGAGGCTGCGGTTGGCGATCTCCATCAGCCGGGGTTGGGCCGCCCGGCGACCACGGACCTGATCGATCTTGAGGATCTCACCGCCCTGCAGGGCGAGCAAGGGTTTCACGTTCAGCAATCCGCCGACGAAGGCCGACACCTTGCCGATCCGCCCACCCCGAGCCAGGAACTCGAGGGTATCGACCACGAAATACATGCCGATCCGCTGGCGGATCTCGTCGAGACGAGCGACGATCTCTTCCACTCTCGCTCCCCGAGCGGCCATCCGGGCTCCGAACACGGCGAGCAACCCGAGACCCATGCTGGTCTGCTGGCTGTCGACCACTTCGAGCACCCGGCCCGGCTCGACCCGACCTTCGGCTTTCTTCGCCGCCCGACGTGCGACCTCACAGGTCTCGGAGAGCTTGCTCGAGAGGGTGAGCAGAACCACGTTCCCTCTCTCCGCGCTCTCGACGAGAGCCGCCCGTAGCTCTTCCTCATCCGGCGGGCTGCTGCTCGGGTGGGCAATCCGCTGCTCGAGAATCCGGTAGAAATCCCCGGGGTACAGATCGACCCGATCCTTGAAGGTCTTCTGGCCGAAATGCACATGCAGGGGCACCACGCGAATCCCGTTGTCGCGAGCGATCTCGAGCGGCAGGTCGGACGTGGAGTCCGTGAGAATCTGTACCCCCTGCACGAACTCCCGCAACTCCACGAGCTTCTGGTCTTCCATCTCCAGGAGCTCCCGCACCACCTCGCCATCGGTGGCTTCGAAGGCATCGAGAACCTCCAGTACCGAGGGACCGCGATCGGCCAGCTGCAAGATCCGGCGCTGGGTAGCGGTCAGCGAGCTCGTCATTCCGCGCCGGGCGGGGAAGATCCGCGAACGGCCGTCGGGGAATTGCCCCATGCTGTCGCGGATGGCGGCATTGATCAGCGAGCTGAGCTTCTCCTCGATCTCGCGTTCGACCCCGGGAATTGCCGAAGCGCTGCTGGTCTCCGAGTCGAAGACCACTCGAAACGGCGATTCGGTGAGCCTGGCCAGGCGGCAGAACGCCTTGCGGCCCCGAGCCGAGCCCGCCTGCGCCGCCACCACTTCGCCGAAGCGAAAGAAGATGGCCCCACGTTCGAGCTCCAGGTAGCCGCTCAAGGGAATCGACTGCAGCGAGCCGACGAGCTGCAGCAAGGGCGTTTCGGCGAGATCACCGATGAGCTCGTCGAGCCGCGGGCCGGGCTCGAGCCCGATGTTCCTCCCCGCCAGCACGATGCCGATCCGGCGCGCCACCTCCACCCGATCGAGGCCGCCCATGGGCAGGAAGATCACCTCACCGGGCAGACCCCGCTCCTCTTCTTCGGTCTTGCCCAACAAGAGCAGCGTCCGTTTCGATCCCGGCGGCGCGGGCGGCAACCTCTCGAGGATCTGTCCGGCAGCGAACGGCGAAAGAAACACCGGTGCGACGATGGCCGTCACACCGAGCCCGATGGCGAAGCGGGTCCCTTCCTCCGCGCTGGCGGTCGGAACGACCTCGAAACCGTCGGCGGTCAGCTCTCGACTCCAGAGCTGCCGAAGCGAGTCCTCGGGCTCGACGATCAATACCGTTTTTTCGGACATCTCGTCTCGGATTGTGTCAGAGAGCGCCTCCGCGAGCCAGAGAGCAGAGCCAAGGCCCCTGGCGCTCGAATCGGGCGAAGAAAGCGCTAGGAATGGACGGTGGCGAACTACAATAGCGGTTATGAAAGATCATACCCCTGTGATCCTGGGCGTGGCCGGTGGGACCGGCTCCGGCAAGACCACGGTAGCCCGAGCCCTCCTGGAGGCGGTCGGGAAGAAGCGCCTCGCTTTCCTGGCGCAGGACTCCTACTACCGAGACATCGAGTGGGAGCACGAAGACCAGCTCGCCAGCTACAACTTCGATCACCCTTCTGCCATCGATACCGACCGCCTGGTGGCCGATCTCGAAGCTCTGAAACGGGGCGAGGCAGTGGAAGGCCCGGTCTACGATTTCGTGCATCACCGGCGCAAGGAAGAAACGGTCCGGATCGAGCCGCGGGCGGTGGTGATGGCGGAGGGGATCCTCCTGCTGGCCGAGCCCCGCATCCGCGATCTGCTCGATTTCAAGATCTATGTCGACACCGACTCCGACGTCCGGTTGATCCGGCGAATTCGCCGCGACCTGCGGGAGCGAGGCCGCTCCATCGACGACATCCTGCGCCAGTACATGACCTCCGTGCGGCCCATGCACCTGGAGTTCGTGGAGCCGTCGAAACGCTGGGCCGACGTGATCGTGCCCGAAGGCGGCGCCAACCGCGTGGCCCTCGCCATGGTGGCGGCACGGGTCGAGCAGCTGCTCGACGCCGCACCCTGACGGGTCCTCTATCGCAGCGCCTCGAGGGGCGAGACCCCGCCGTTGTGCCACGTCGCGTCGGCCGCCTGGAGCTCTCCCGGCACCGCCAACCGAGTACAACCCAGGCCGCGGAGGCTCTCCTCCAGCGCCCAGGCAGAGGCACCGCCGAGGGCCGCACCCTGCAGCCTGCCCTCCCAGGGCGCCAGCATCCGTGGCACCTCCTCCAGCGTCTCGACCGGGTGGATCCGGACCGTCCGCAAGCCCGGAGACGGCCGCAGCTCCGGCACGGGGTCCACCAGCACGGTGCCCGCCTCCAGGTCGAGTGAGGGCTGGAACAGCCCGCGCATGATGCCCTCCGTCCGCAGCTCCTGCACGTGCCCCGCCAGCCAGGGATCGATGGCGCCGGGCGGCCAGGCGCGGTGGCGATCTTCGAGGGCCCGGGCCAGCTCCCGGGCCAGGGTCTCGGATTCTCCTGCCGTGAAGATCGCCTGGATCGACAGGCAACCTCGTTGCTCGAAGAGGGCGATGTCGGAGGCCAGGCCGGCGGCGACCCGGGAGGGATCGGCATCGGCACCGAGCAGGGCCAGGCTCAGCTTCGGCCCCCGAGCGACCAGCCGACTGCCCACCCGCTCGCGAAGGTCGGCCATCGTCGCCGCATCACCATAGGCCAGGACCCGCCGCGCGTACGGCAAGATCGCGCGCTCCAGCTCGTGGTCACCGCCCGGCCAGGTGACGGCGGCGAGGCGACTTCGCAGGCCGGGCTCACGCGCGCAGAGGGAGTCGACCCAACACGGGGCGAAGAGCGGCTCCGCCGAAGCCGACTTGACCAGCACCGGGCACCCGAGAGCCAGAGCCGGCAGCAACGGCTGGACGGCCAACGCCGGCAGGTTGGCGGCCAGCACCACCAGCACGAGCCCCGGCTCGGCCGGCTCGGCGGCCGCTTCTTCGAAGACCGCCCTGGCAGAATCGCCCGAGACTCCACCGAGCACGGCTTCGAGCCCGGCGGCGAGCCCCGGCGGCGACAGTCGAACGGAGCCGGCTAGAGGTGCGTCCAGAGCCCGGCGGGTCGGAGAGTCGGGATCCCGCAGCTCCTGCACCGCGGCCTCCCAGGCGTCCGCGAGCCGAAGGCGCCCCATCTCGTGCTCGAGCTCTCCGGCAACCACAGCCGGCCGACCCGCGAGGTGGCGGGCCAGGGACCCCAGAGTCTTCGCGGTCCAGCGAGCCGAAGCAACGATTCGCCCTCCGACCGGAGCCTCTACGACTTCGGCCGGCACGCAGCATTCCGGCAGGGAATAATCTCGCAACATCGATCCTTGCTCCTGGGCCCCGATCCATCCTCGACGAAGCAGTAGGAAGGGATCGTAATTCGGGCTCGATCGGAGGAGCGACCGAGCTGCCACCGCGAGCCACGGGATAAGATGACTTCCGTCAGCAGATTGCCCCCAAAGGAGAACCTCCATGACCGCACCCAAGATCGCGATCAATGGTTTCGGCCGCATCGGCCGTTCTGTCATCCGCATCGCCAAGCAGCGTCGGCACTTCGACGTGGTGGCGATCAACGACCTGGTCGATCCCGAGCGCCTAGCCTACGCCATCAAGTACGACAGCGTGCACGGTCCCTATCCGGGTAGGGTGGAGCTCGACGGCGACATCATGACGATCGACGAGGATCCCTTCCGGGTCCTCAACGAGCGCGACCCCTCCAAGCTCCCTTGGAAAGAGCTGGGAATCGACTACGTGATCGAGGCCACCGGCCGATTCCGCAAGCTGGAAGAGCTGGGCCACCACCTCGAGGCCGGGGCTCGCCGGGTCATCGTCACGGTACCGACCAAGGACTATCTCGAGAGCACCGTGGTGATGGGTGTGAACGACCACGTGGTCACCGAAGACGCACGAATCATCAGCAATGCCAGCTGCACCACCAACTGTGCCGCACCCGTCGCCCAGATCCTGCACGAGGCCTTCGGCATTCGCCGCGGGTTGATGACCACTGTACATGCCTACACCGCCGACCAGCGGCTGGTCGACACTCCCCATCGGGATTTCCGCCGCTCACGGCACGCCGCTCTGAACATCATTCCCACCTCCACCGGAGCGGCGAAGGCGATCGGCCGCGTGATTCCCGAGCTCGACGGTCGCCTCGACGGCCTGGCGATGCGGGTTCCCGTTCCCGACGGTAGCGTGGTCGACTTCACCCTCGAGCTGGAGAAATCGACCTCCGCCGAGGAAATCAACTCCATCGTACGTGCCGCGGCGGAGGGCCGACTCGCCGGAATCCTCCAATACCAGGAAGACCCGATCGTTTCCACCGACATCATCGGCAACGCTCATTCGAGTATCTTCGACGCGGGCCTGACCCAGGTGATGGAGGGAAATCTCGTCAAGGTGATTGCCTGGTACGACAACGAGTTCGGCTACAGCTCCCGGGTGGCCGACCTGATCGTGAAGGTCGCCTCGATGGACGGCATGGGCCCCGAATTCAACGGTTGATCCGATGCCGCCGGAAGACTTCTCGATCTCTTCGCTCGGCCCCTGCCGCTGGCCCTCACCGCTGGTGGGAAGCGGCCGGCGCCTGGTCGACGACCGCGAAGGAGTGCTCCTGGCCTCGACCCTGGCCGAGGCCCGGAGCCAGAGCCCGACCCCCTCGACCTTCGAGATGGCCGGCCCTCGAAGCCGGCTGTTCTTCGACCCCGAGGAGGCGACTTGCGGAATCGTCACCTGCGGCGGGCTCTGCCCCGGTCTCAACAACGTGATTCGCGGCCTGATCCACACCGCGAAACACGCGTACGGTGTGCGCAGGATCCTCGGATTCCGCTACGGGTACGCGGGCCTCTCTCGCCAGCCTCCGGCTTGTCCCGAAGAGCTCACGGTGGAACGGGTGGAACGGATCCACTACCAGGGAGGCACGATCCTCGGCACGTCGCGGGGCCCCCAGAGCCTGGTGGAAATGGCCGAGACCTTGCGACGTGAGGGCGTTCGGATCCTCTTCGCCGTGGGCGGCGACGGAACCCTGGCGGGCGCTGCGGCTCTCGATGCCGAGCTGCGCAAGAGCGGGAGCCAGATCGCCGTGGTCGGGATTCCCAAGACGATCGACAACGATCTCCCCCTGATCGAGCGTAGCTTCGGTTTCTCCACCGCGGTGGAATCCGCGGGAAAGGTAATTCTCGCCGCACACGCGGAGGCCAAGGCGGCCTGGAACGGAATCGGCCTGGTCAAGCTCATGGGCCGCCACTCGGGATTCATCGCCGCACATGCCACCCTGGCGAGCAGTGACGTCAACTACTGCCTCGTACCCGAAAATCCTTTCTCTCTCGATGGAGAGCACGGTTTGCTCCGAGCCCTGGAAGAACGCCTTCAGGCTCGCCGACACGCGGTCGTGGTGGTCGCGGAAGGAGCCGGCCAGGAGCTTCTACAACATCACTCCGAGGAAACGGATGCTTCGGGAAATTCCCGGCTGGGCGATATCGGACGATTCCTGAGGCAACGGATCGTCGATCATTTCGATCGGCGGGGGCTCGAGCTGACTCTCAAGTACATCGACCCCAGCTACATCATCCGGAGTCAGCCGGCCAATTCCACGGACTCCGCCTACTGCCTGCTGCTGGCGCAACACGCCGTGCACGCCGGCATGGCGGGCAAGACCGGTCTCATGGTGGGCCACTGGAATCGCCACTTCACCCACGTGCCCTTGCGCTGCCTGCAAGACCAGCGGCGAAGGATCGATCCCCAGGGAGAGCTGTGGTCGAGAGTCCTCGGCACTACCGGCCAGCCGGCTCGGCTAATGGGCTGACGGCCGCAGGGTGATCTGCGCCTGGAGACGTCCGCCCTCGCGGCAGGCGACCCGGCGGGTTTCGGGCTCGAACCCCTCCCGGAGCACCCGGAGCACCACTTCTCGGCCATCCTGGCACTGCACATTGCCGAGCATCGGCGTCTTGCCGCGGGCCACCCCATCGATCTCGACCTCGGCACCCGGTGGCCGGGAGAGCACCTGGACGACGAAACCGGGTGCCGCCTTCGCCCCTTCTCCCAGCCCGGGAAGCTCCAGGGTTCCGACGCCCGGAATCCACTGCCGGCCGAGCGCCATCCGCAGCGGCTCTTGCACCACCAGGAAGGCCAGGACCAGCAATGCCAAGCTCGCCAGCAGGCGGAAGGCCGGAGCGAGATTCATCCCGCGACCCTCAGGGCTTCTTCGAGGCTCAGGGTACCCTGGGCCGCCGCGAGCACCGCGGCTCTCGCCAGGGGTACGGTACCGGCCCCCACCGCCGCTTCATCGATCCGGTCGGTCGGCGCTCGGGAGGTGATCAACCGCCGGAGATCGCCGTTCATCTCCACCAGCTCGAAGATCGCCCGCCGGCCGCGGTGGCCCTTCCCGTCACAGGCGCCGCAGCCCTCCGCGCGGAAGAACGTCAACCCGTCGATCGCCACTCCCTTGGCGGCGAGACGAGCCACGGTCGGCTCGGGAACGGAGGCCGGGTGCCGGCAATCGGGACACAGGCAGCGGGCCAGACGTTGCGACACGGTGGCCAGCAGAGCCGAGGAGACCATGAACGGCTCGATCCCCAGGTCGATCAGCCGGTTGCAGACCCCCGCCGCGGAGTCCGCATGGATCGAGGTGAGGATCAAGTGCCCCGTCAACCCGGCCTGCACCGCGATCTTGGCGGTTTCGGGGTCCCGGATCTCGCCGATCATCAACACGTTGGGATCCTGCCGGAGCACTGCACGCAGGGCCTCGGCAAACGACAGTCCGACCTGCCGAAACACCTGGGTCTGGCTGATGAAGGGAAGCTCCACCTCGATGGGATCCTCGATCGATGCCAGGTGCGTCGTCGTGCCTCGATCCTGGTGGAGATGCTGCAATGCGCTGTAGAGAGTGGTGGTCTTGCCGCTCCCCGTGGGACCGCTGAGGACGATCAAGCCCTGAGGCTCCCGGAGCAGGGATTCGAGGCGCGATCGCAGGGATTCGGGCATTCCCAGCTGCTCCCAGGGCAACAGCCCGGCCCCGACCCGCACCAGCCGCAGAACCACTTTCTCGCCGTGATGGGTGGGCAGGATGGAGACCCGCAGATCCGCCGTTCCGCGAGGGGAATCGAAGGTGAAGCGCCCGTCCTGGGGTGCTTCGACCCGGTAGGTCACCAGGCCCGACAAGACTTTCAAACGCCGCACCACCGCCTCGTGTCGATTCTGGGGCAGGCTCGCGATCTCCTGGAGCTCGCCTCCGATCCGGTAGGTCAAACGGGTCGAGAGATCGAGCGGCTGCAGGTGGATGTCGCTCGCCCGGGCGGCAATGGCGGTCAGCAGCATCTGGTCGACAAAGGCCGGCACATCGGGCTTCTTGCCCAGGAGGAGCTCCAGGCGTGATCTCGCCTTCGCCAGATCCGAGGGTGAAGCGGTCCGACCTTCCGAGACCGGGTTTCCCTTCGTCGCCGGGGCCGATACAGCGTCCGAAACACCGGTCACGCCGGCCGATGCTCCTGCCCGATGCACCTTGCGCCGGGGCCGGATCTCGACGGGGCGAACATCGAAGAAACGGGCGGCCAGGGTCGAGAGCACCCCGACAGCCGCCGCGATCCATACCGCCGGATTGCCCAGCGCCGGCCGCAAGACCAGCACGAAGGTATCGAGCCAGGCGGCGACCGACGAGGGCCGGAACAGCCACCAGGACGCAAGGCCTCCAGCGGCCGCCACACCCAAGGCCAACCAGCGCAGGATTCTGGCCACACGGTCCATCCCGAGAGTGTAACGGATCCGCTCCGGAGCCCGGGCGGCCTACGCTTCTGCTTCCACCTCGGTATCGACGAAGGGAGGAAGAGAGATCCGAAACACCGTACCGCGGCCGGGTGTGCTCTCCACGTCGACCTGGCCATTCATCGCCAACACCGTGTGTTTGACGATCGCAAGGCCCAGACCCGTTCCTCCGAGCTCTCGGGACCTCGCCTTGTCGACCCGGTAGAAACGCTCGAAGATCCGCTCGAGGTGCCGCGGCTCGATACCGATGCCATGGTCTTCGACCTCGATCGACACGATGTCCGATCGGGTCGTGACCCGGACTTCGACCACCCCATCCGGGGGAGAGAACTTGATGGCGTTCTGCACCAGATTACCGATCGCCTGGCGCAGGGCTTCTTCATCGCCCAGCACCCAGCAGGGCTCTTCGGGGCAGGTGGTCGCGATCGTCACCTGCCGGGCCTCCGCGGTCGGTGTCAGAGAGCGGGTGATCGAATCGATCACCTCTTCGAGGTCGAGGGGCTCCAGGTCGCCGATTCCACCTCCCGACTCCAGGCGGGAGATCGAGAGGAGATCGGTCACCAGGTTGCTGAGCCTCTCGCTCTGGTTGCGGATCTTGTTCAGGAACCGTTTGCGGATCGTGGCCGGCGCCTCGGGGTCTTCGATCAGGGTCTCCACCAGGCCGTGGATCGCGGCGACCGGAGTCTTGAGCTCATGGGAGACATTGCCGAAGAAATCCCGCCGCATGGTCTCGAGCCGGCGAAGCTGGGTCACGTCGTCGAGCACCATCACCGCTCCGGCGAGCACTCCGCCGCCGGCGTCGAGGGGAGAGGCGTGGAGATCGAGAATGCGATCCTTGTGGCCGGCCAGCCGGATCGAACGGTGCACCAGCTGCTCGCTACGCAGCGTCTCGGCCAGGGCCTCCGACAGCTCGGGAATCCGCGACACCTCCCACAAGGGTCGCCCGATGCAATCGTCGGGAACGATGCCCAGGAGACTGCCCGCCACCCGGTTGATATGCACCACCCGCTCGTCGCGGTCCACCGCCACCACCCCTTCCACCATGCTGGTGAGAATCGCCGTCAGCTTGTTGCGGTCGGCCTCGACCATCTCCAGGGAGTGGTGGAGCTTCCGGCTCATGGCGTTGAACGTCCGACCCAGGGTGCCGAGCTCGTCGTCGGACGCGATCTCCATCGAGGCATCGTAGTTGCCTCCCGCGATCGCTTCCGCCACCACCGCCATCTCGAGCAAGGGGCGGGTGATTCGGCGGGCGTGGAGAAAACCGAGGAGCAGGGCGACCAGGGTCGCCACGGCAGCGGCCAGCAGAACGGCGGCTCGCAGCTGGGAGAGCCGGTCGGTGAGAGCGGTGAGGGGCAGGGAGGAGCGAGCGAAACCCACGCCCTCGCCTTCGAGCTCGATCGGCACTGCCAGATACCGCATGCGCTGGCGCAGGGTACGACTGAAACGTGTCGCCTGGCCGATTTCGCCATTGCGCGCTCGCTCGACCTCGGGTCGATTGGAGTGGTTGTCGAGCCTAGAAGGGTCTGCCCGGGAGTCGGCGATCACCTCGCCGCTGGCCGCAATGATCGTCAGCCGGGTATCGATCTCGGTACCCAGCTCCACCACCCGTTCCTGCAGGCGGCTGGCTTTCGGATCGGAGAGGCCGGAGAGCGCCATGTCGCGGAGCAACAGGGCCTCGGCCCGCAACCGCCGATCGGTTTCTTCGAGAGTCTCGCTCTCGATCCGGGCCGCGACCAGGCTGCCGATCAGGCCCGCCGTGAGCAGGATCAGCAAGGCGTAGCCGGCATAGAGCTTCCACAGGAATCGCGAGCGGAGCATGGCGGGTGCATTCTGTCAGGACCACGGCCCTGCAGGCCGTATCAATCGATTTCTTGATCCTGGAAACGGTAGCCGACACCCCGAATGGTGCCGATCAGGTGACGGCAGTCGCCCAGCTTCTTGCGAATCGACCGCACGTGGACGTCGATGTTGCGGTCGATCACGGCGGCACCACCGCCGATGACCCGCGTCACCAGCTGATCGCGGGTGAATACGCGGCCAGGGTGGGAAGCCAGGAGGTGGAGGAGACGAAATTCCGTAGCGGTGAGGCTCACCGGCTCGTTCCCGACCCGCACCTCGTGCCGCGCGGCATCGACCACGAGCTGGCCGCGGACCACCCGTTCCTTGGCGTCGGTCTCTTCGCGCATGGCTGCGCGCCGCAGGACGGCACGGACCCGGGCGATCAGCTCTTTCGGCCGAAACGGTTTGGTGATGTAGTCGTCGGCCCCCACTCCGAGGCCGAGCACGATGTCGCTCTCTTCACCTTTGGCGCTGACCATGATGATCGGGATCTTCTGGGTGGCCGGATCCATCTTCAGCTTCCGGCAGACCTCGATACCGTCGAGACCGGGGAGCAGCAGGTCGAGCAAAACCAGGTCGGGAGACTGGCGAACGGCGGTCTTGACCCCTTCGTCGCCGGTCGTGGCGGAGACCACCTGGAAACCTTCTCGGTTCAGGTTGTACTCCACCACCTCGAGAATGTCGGGCTCGTCTTCGATGACGACGATCTTCTGTCGTGACATGGGCCCGCTCCTCACCAGGACTGGTGGCGAACCACATCGCCGTCGACCATGAAGATCACGTCCTCGGCGATATTCGTCGCCAGGTCGGCAATGCGTTCCAGGTACCTCGAGACGGAAAGAAGCTCGATCCGGTGGGGGATGGTCGCCGGATCCTCGATCATCATCTCCCGGAGCCGGGTGAACAGACCCTTGTGCAGCCGGTCGACATCTTCGTCCTTACGCAAGACCTCGCCGGCCTGCTTGGTGTCCAGGCTGATCAAGGCGCTGAGACTGTCTTTCAACATGCCTCGTGTGCTCTCAGCCATCACCTTGATCTCCGGCTGGATCTCGACACCGGGAAACTCGGCAAAGTACCGGGCACGGGCCGCGATGTTGCCGGCCAGGTCACCCACTCGCTCGAGATCGTTGTTGACCTTCAGGACCGTGACCACGAAACGCAGATCGGCGGCGACCGGCTGATGGAGCGCGAGCACCTTCAAGCACTCTTCCTCGACCTGCACTTCTCTCTCGTCGACGTCCCGATCGCCTACGATGACCTCTTCGGCCAGCTCCAGTCGGCGATCGATCAGAGCGACGATTGCCTTGTTGGTGGCATCCTCGACCATGGAACCGACGAACAGGAGCTCTTTTTTCAGCTTCTCCAGATCTCGTACGAGATGAATGGCCATGGTTTCCTTCCTTGTCGGACGTTCTTCGATCACAGCCCGACAGCTGTTGTCCGCGGATCGATCCGATTCTCTCAGAAGATACGACGAGCGGTGGAGCCGGGCCCCACCGCTCTCATCGACTCGAGAGCGTCCCGAGATCGATTGGCCGGAGATCGATCAGAAGTCGACCTGCCAGCGTACCAATAGATAATCGCCCTCACCCACTCGATCCACGTCGGCGTGGACCCAGTTGATCATCAAACGAGTAGCGGGGTTCGGATACCAGTTCAGAGCGACCGTCCAGTTGTCCTGCTCACCGCCGCTGATCCCGGCATCTTCGAGGTCGAGCGTGGAATACCGGAACAAGATCTCCCAGGCGCCACGGCCGCCGTCCTTTCCGAAGGAATCCTTCGGCTTCTGACGGTCATAGACCCCAGAGCTGGCCTTGAACTTCTTGTGCTCTCCGGTCAGGAAGTAGCCCACCAGCACATGCCCGCCACTGAAGGAGGGATCTCCGAACAGCGGCGCGTCGACGTCTGCGGTGATGTACTCGGCCTGCGCCCAGAACGAGTCGTAGACCCCCATCAGCTCGAGAGCATAGAGGTTGGCGCTATCGGCCTGGAAATTTCCGGTATCCACGAACCGCGACGCGAGATGGGCTTCCGGACGAGCCCGAAAGCGGAAGGTCTCGCCATCGCCCCGATCCTTGTTGGAAGCGGCCAGGCCGACGTGGAACATCCTCCGGCCCTTGTCTTCGTAGACCGGGCGAAAGGCGATTCGACCCGTGAGGTTGATCTGGTCTTCGGAGCGACTCAGACCGAAGTCGTCGGCATCGTAGAAGGCACCGATTCCCCAGTTGAACCGGTCTCCACGGTTGCCGTGGGCTCCGATGCCAGAGTTGCGACTCGGAGCGAAGGCCTGTACCGCCAGGGAGCGTTCGAGAAACGGAATGTACTTGGAGCTCGCCAGCTCTTCGAGGCTGAAATACTCCTTGTAGTGACCGAACCGAAGGGTTCCCCAATCGTTCATGATGCCGATGTAGACGTCCTTGAAGTCGGCGTCGCCTCCGGCAAAATCGTAATTGGCCTTGAACTCGAACCGTTCGTAGATCGTCCCCGAGACAAAAAGGCGGGCGCGACGGAACTCGAAGCCGTCTTCCCCCGCCCCGAGCGAATCATCGAGGTCGGCGAACGTGTAGTCCGCCATGATTCGCCCTCCAAACTTCAACTTGAAAGCCTTGTCACTCGAATCGAGCTTGAAGCCGTCGCCCCATTTGAAGCTCCAGTCATCGTCTGCCCGGGCTGCAGGGGTGGCCAAGATCGCCGTGATCAAGGTGAGCACCAAGAGCGCACCCGTGCGCACTCTCGGTAAAACACAGAATGGCATGAAACTCCTCCTTTGTCGTGGCTTGTCGTCCGCGAGTGCTCCTGACTCCTGGCACAACAGAGATTTCGGGTCAGAGATCGCGACGGCTCTCGAAGTCTCGGAGAGTTTTGTAAAGGGTTCGAGAAGGTGCGGTGAAGTTGTGACACCGCGGGCGGGCACTCCGGACCCGATCAATGCTGGCATCCGGGGCAGTAGAACGTTCCCCTTCCGCCCAGAACACGCCGCCGAATGTTGCGCCCACACCGCAGACACGGCTCACCGTCTCGGCCGTATACATTCAGCGAGACCTGAAAGTATCCGGCATTGCCTTCACCATCCGCAAAATCGTTGAGAGTCGTGCCACCTTCACCGATAGCCTCCGAGAGAACCGTCTTCACATTTCCGGCCAGCCGATCCCAGGTCGCGGCGGACACTCTTCCGACCGATCGCATGGGGTGCAGTCGGGTCCTCCAAAGGGACTCGCAAGCATAGATATTGCCTACGCCCACCACGACCCGGGCATCCATCAGGAAAGTCTTCACCGGGCCGCGCCGGTTCTTGGCTCGCTCCTGCAGGTGATGTCCGCCGAACTCACTCTCCAGCGGCTCCGGGCCCAGATGCAGAAACTTGCGATCAGCCTCCAGATCTTCCGTGCGGCGGCAGAAGACGAGACCGAACCGACGGGGATCCACCAGGCGGAGACGTTGCCCGGACCGTAGATGAAACGCGATGTGCTCGTGTTTCTCGGGCGGCTTCGCGGAGTCGACCAGAGTCAGGCGACCGCTCATCCCGAGATGAATCACCAGGGTGTGCTCTCTACCTGTGCCGGGCTCCTCGGCTGGCCTGGTGTCGATCAACAAATACTTCGAGCGCCGCCGAAGCCAGGCGATCTCCTGACCCGCCAGCCGTTGCAGGGCTCGTCGATCGAAAGGCTCTCGCAGAGCCGGTGAACGAATCTCCACTCGCTCGATTCGTTGCTCGAGAATTCTGGGCAAGAGGCTCAGGCGAAGGACTTCGACTTCGGGCAGCTCGGGCATAGGGCGTAAGAAGAGCGAAAAAAAGGCGGTACTCGGGCGTCAATCCACTTGACGACACGGCCGAAAAGGCGTAAAGTAAGCGTAAGTTTTGAAGGGTTCGAGCATTTTCGACAACACTCTATCGCCGCAACGCAGACCGAGACATAGATTGCTCATCGAAAGCCTGGGGGCTCACAGCTTCCTGGGCCCGAGTCCGGCGACTCTCGAAGATGAACGGACATCCCCGAGAACGACTTTGGATCCTTCGAGGTAGCTTCGATGCAGGCACCGGCCACTTCGCACAATCCGTCTCTCTCCCCGTTCGAGTCTCCTTGGGCCGCGATGTCTCGTTTCGTCCAGGAGGCCGACTGGCTCTCCCTCTGGCCCTTCGGGAGGCAAGCCGAGCGGTCGCCGACCCGGACTCGGGAGCCATCGAAACCCCGAGAACGCTCCTGGCCGAGCCTACACACTCTCTGGAAACAACTGCATTCGAGCCCGGAAGGGCTCACGGAACAACGGATCACCCGAATGGCAGCACGCCGAGAGGCCGTGAGCCTCGGATCGATTCGAGAGGCTTGGAACATGCAGACCGGAACCGAGGGCGCGGCACCTGCTCCACTCGATACATTGGGAACCTTCACCGACCTCGACCTCAGGCTCACGGTCGATTCTCCAGCCCTCCTGGAGTGGCTGCCCTTGCTCGTCGAGCTGGATCGGAGCAATGTCGTACAGATTACCTATGTGGTCGGCGCCAGAGATCCCGAGCAGGTCGACCGTGGCCTCGAGGCCGTCCGTGAGCTGGCCGAGCAGGGGCTCTGGGTGCAGCTCGCCATTCGTACCGACTCACGGGATTCGGTGGAGAGCCTGGGCTCCTTTTTCGAGAAGGCTCGGGAGGCCGGCGCCTGCGATGTGCTGCTGGTGAGCCCTCGCTCTCCGGAATGGGAAGAGGAGAGCCGGCACCAGCGGATGCGCTGGGGCTTCCCCAGGTCGACCGCCAGCAGGGGCTGAGCCGCGAGGCGTGAAGCTGGGATCGGAGCGCGGAATGCGCTAGATTCGCGCCCATGGTCCGCCTCGAGTTCGATCGCGGCACGATCCTCGTCTCCGGTGAGATCGAGGCAATGAGCCAGAGCCTGCCCGGTTGTGTGTTCGACCGGAGGGTGGGATGCTGGAGAGCTCCGGGGATTCGGTATCGCGAGATCCTGACCGCCCTGCATCGTGCGGGTCTCGAAGTCGACAACATGGCCGGAGGCTTTCCACAGCTGGGCCTGACCTCGCGCCTGCTACGCAAACCCTTCCCGTACCAGGCCGAAGCGGTGGATGCCTGGTGGAAAGCCGGGCGCCGAGGCGTCGTGGTGCTTCCCACCGGCTCCGGGAAGACCTTTACCGCCCAGATGATCATGGAGCGGCTGGGGCGAAGCTGTCTCGTGGTGACACCGACGATCGACCTCATGCAGCAGTGGTATGGCGGCCTGTCGACCGCGTTCGAGATCGAGGTAGGGCTCGTGGGCGGCGGGTACTACGATCTCCAGCCGATCACGGTCACGACCTATGATTCCGCCTATCTCCACATGGAGAGATTCGGCGATCGCTTCGGCCTGCTGGTCTTCGACGAATGCCACCACTTGCCCGGGCCTTCGTACTCCGTGGCCGCAGAGCTCAGCCTCGCACCCTTCCGACTGGGCCTGACCGCGACTCCGGAACGGGAGGATGGAGCAGAGCACCGCCTGGAAGAGCTGATCGGCCCGACCGTGTACCGGCGGGAGATCGGCGAGCTCGCGGGAACCTTCCTCGCCGAATACGACACCGTGACCTTGCGAGTCAGCCTCTCTCCGGAGGAGCGGGAGGAGTACGCGAGCGAACGCCAGATCTATGTCGACTTCGTCAGTCGCAACGGCATTCGCTTCGGCGGAGGGCGAGGCTGGAGCCAGTTTCTCCGCCTCACCTCGAGCAGCGAAGAAGGCCGTCGGGCCTTTCTCGCCTATCGCCGCCAGAAGGCCATTTCCCAGGCCTCCAACGCAAAGCTCCGGCTTCTCGAACGCCTGCTGCAGCGCCACAGCGGCGACCGGGTCTTGATCTTCACCAGCGACAACGACACCGTGTACAAGATCTCGAGACGTTTCCTGATCCCCGCCATCACCCACCAGACCAAGGTCAAAGAGCGCCACCAGAACCTGCAGAGCTTCAACCAGGGCGAGTACCCCTTTCTCGTGACCTCGAAGGTGCTGAACGAAGGCGTCGACGTGCCGGCGGCCAATGTCGGGATCGTGCTCTCGGGTAGCGGCAGCGTTCGAGAGCATGTCCAGCGTCTGGGCAGGATCTTGCGACGTGCGGAGGGGAAACAGGCCGTTCTCTACGAGGTCGTGGCGGAAGACACCGCCGAAGAATTCGTGAGCAATCGACGGCGGCAACACGGCGCCTACCAGCGATGAAGAGCTCGGCATGTTGACGGCAGACCTGGTCCTGGTGCGGATGTACCGCGGAGAGGTCCGCCCACGCTACATCGATTCGGCCGACGAAGAGCTGCTGGCTCTCGCCGAACAGCTGATCGACCTGTTCACCGAGCACGAAGGGCGTCCACGCCACGAGCTGAGCCAGGAGCTTCGAGAGCTGGTAGGCACGGGAACGGACTTCCTGCTCCACCGTTCCCTCGCCAAGCTGCTCTTCGATCGCTGCTCTTTCGACACGGAATCGAGCGTGGATCCCGAGGTGCTTCGTTTCGCCCTTTTCGCCGCTTCCGCCGAGGCGTTTCGAGCAGCGGGCCACGACGAAGAAGGCAAACGGGTGTTCTTCGATCGGCAGCAGGTCGTGGAGCAGGTCGCCGACTCTCTGGAGCTGCGCCCGGAAGAGCTCGAGCGAGGTCTCTACGCAGATCTCAAGGAAGAGCAGATCTTGCAGGACTGGCGCCCCTGCAAGCCGCGCTGGCTTCTCGACCGCTACAACGTCGCTCTGGCGCAGGGAGTGTTGCTGCGAGCCACGGAGCTGGAGATCCGGCTCACGGAGCCCTCGGCCACCCGCCAGCGCGAGCTCTTTCGCAAGATCAAGTTCTTCCGGCTGCTCCACCGTGTGAGCCGCAAGGGGGACGGCTCCTACCGGATCCATCTCGATGGTCCGCTGTCGGTCTTCCGGTCGAGCGGTAAATACGGCGTGCAGATGGCCAGCTTCCTGCCGACCCTGCTGCATTTCGAGAACTGGACTCTGCAGGCTTCGGTGTTGTGGGGAAAGAAACGACGTCCCTGCACCTTTGCGCTCTCCTCGGGGTCGGACCTGGAACCCTACAACCGGCTCACCGGGCAATGGCAACCCGAGGAGCTGCAATGGCTACCGGAGCAGCTGGCCAAGCTGAGCCCGGAATGGGAAACCTCCAGAGAAGCCGATCTGCAGCCCCTGGGAGGGCAGGGAATCCTGATTCCGGATTTCGTCTTTCGGCACCGAGAGAGCGGAACCGAGGTCTTCATGGAGGTTCTGGGATTCTGGCGCAAAGGAGCGGTTCGAACACGGCTCGAGACCCTGCAGAAACTCGGCCCTTCGAACATGATCCTCGCCATCTCGAAACAGCTGGTGACCGAAGCCGACGACCTCGACGAGCTACCGGGCGAGGTCTACGTCTTTCGGTCGACCCCCATCGCCCGGCAGGTCTTGCGTCTGCTCGAGAAGATCCGAGTCGGACAGCGGATCGATTGACAGGAAAATGGACCTCGCTTACACTTCGCGTTCGCGTTTGGCGGGGCGTGGCGCAGTCTGGTAGCGCACCTGCTTTGGGAGCAGGGGGTCCCCAGTTCGAGTCTGGGCGCCCCGATATCCGCGGTATCGATTGCCCGCTTGGCAGCGCACCGCTCCAAGGCGTGGCTTCTGCTTCGGCAGAGGCGCCTGCAAAGGATCGGCTGCCTGTAGCTCAGCTGGATAGAGCGGCGGCCTTCTAAGCCGCGGGTCGGGGGTTCGAATCCCTCCAGGCAGGCCATTTGAACGGTCGATCCCGGCATTCGCGAGCCGCCTCAGATTCTTGCGCCCGTAGCTCAGCTGGATAGAGCGACGGCCTCCGGAGCCGTAGGTCAGGGGTTCGAATCCCTTCGGGCGCACCATCCACTCGCTCTCGCTCGTTCCTGTTGCGCCCGAAGGAATTCTGACGGCTCGTCGGTTTCCAGCCCGTTGGCGCTCGCTGAAACCGACTCGGCGACGAATCCCTTCTTCTCTCTCGCCCTCCTTCGCACGCGCTCGATGCTGCTCGATGGTCTTGACGGCTCAGCCGTAGCG
>CAZMEL010000047.1:0-37222 GCA_964565225.1 uncultured Thermoanaerobaculia bacterium
TCGACACTCCCATCCTGGATGAGGTCAAGAAGCTGCAAGAGGAGGAGGGAGGCTCTCTCGGCTCGGTGGTCACCCGCCTGCTGTCCGAAGCCCTGACCTCGCGGCAAGAGCGCGTGAAGGAGCCCGAGCCCTTCACCTGGATCTCCAAACCCATGAACGCCAAGATCGATCTCGAAGACCGCGACGCGATCTACGAGATTCTCGACGAAGAATTTCTCGATTCGAAGCGATGAGCTATTCGATCGACGTCAATCTGCTGTTGTACGGCTCGAACGAAGCGAGCCCTCACCACGACAAGGCTCGAGAGTTTCTCCGCTCCAAGCTCTCCCAGGCGGAGATCCTCTATCTCTCGTGGCCCACGGTCATGGCCTATCTGAGAATCTCGACCCATTCCAGGATCTTCCAAACCCCCCTCTCTCCCGCGGAAGCTCTCACCAACATCCGCCGACTCCTCGCTCACCCGAGGGTCCGAGCCCTCTCCGAGCTAGACGGCTTCCTCGACGCCTACGCCGAATTGACGAGCGAGTTCCCCGTCCGGGCCAACCTGGTGCCCGACGCGCACCTCGCGGCGATTCTCTATCAACACGGCGTCCGAACGATCTTCACCAACGACTCGGACTTCAGGAAGTTCACCTTCCTGCGCGTGATCAATCCGCTTCTGACTCCCTGACCGCTCCGCCTCGGCTTCGAGGGTCTGGCCAGGAGCTCGGCGAGCCGGCAAGGCCAGTGGCGCCCTGAAATCAGCCGGGCGCTCTGCCGTTTGGTCATCCGAGCCTCCGGATCTCGCGAATCTTCGGGGGCGGTCGATATTCGGCAGACGTCCATCATTCAGCAGACATCCATCCACGGTCGCGGAGATCAACCCATGCGCTCGATCCGTCTCAGCTCTACGCCCCGGCACCTCGGTTTCGTCTCTACGCTGCTCTTGATTCTGGCTCCCGCCTCGATGTCGGCACAACCCTGGACATTTGGCGGCCCCGATGCCGATCTCGGTTATGACGTCGCAGCGACTCCGGACGGAGGGTTTGCCGCGGTGGGATTCACCAGCCAAGGAAACCTGATCGACGGCTTCGTGGTCCGAGCCGACTCGACCGGAACGCCGATCTGGCAGCGTAGCCTGACGCTCTCGCCTCTCTCGGAGCAGATCTTCGATGTGATACCCACCGCGGACGGCGGTTTCGTGGTGGTCGGCAGCGCGGACCTTCCCGAGGTGCCGGACTACCGTCCCTGGCTCGTGAAGCTCGACGCCGCGGGAGACGAGGTGTGGAACACTGGCGATGATTTTACGGCCACCCTGCCGGTGGATTCCGGGATCGTCCGCGGCACGGAGCTGATCTCGGGCAACCTCCTGATCGTGGGTGGCGCGAGCTCGATGACGAACCCGGAGAATCCCTGGGTGGTGAAGGTCGATCCCCACGGACAGCTGGTGAGCTTCGAGATCTACCCGACCCTCGGCACTCCCGGTTTCGGCGTCGCCACCTACATTCATGACGTCACGGCCACTCCCGATGGTGGCGCCATCGTCACGGGTACGGTGTCTGGTGGCACGGGTTTCGCCTACCTTTGGAAGCTCGACGCCGACGGATTGCCGGAGTGGGATCACCTCTTCCAGGCCGAGGGATTCCGCAGCGGCGAGTCGGTGACGGTGCTCGAAGACGGTGGTTTCCTGGCCGTCGGCTGTGATCTTCCCAACTGCACCCACACCGCGGCCCTGCGCACCGATTCTGCCGGCCAGGTGGCCTGGTTCCGGACCTACACCGATCCCGAGGGTTTCCGCACTCTCGGCCGAGACACCATGGAACGTGCCGATGGAACCCTGGTTCTGCTGCAGAATCGCTACTCGGCCGTAGGCTCGCCGTTCTTCGAAACGGACCTGCTCGAGCTCGACGCGGCCGGCGAGATCTTGCAGACCCATCCACTGTCCGCCGGCTCTACCTCCACCGCTCTCCTCCGCCTGACACCCTCGAGCGACATGGGAGACTTTCTGGCGGTCGGCAGCTCCAACGACTCCACCGATCCGAACGCGATCGACCTCCTCGTGGTTCGCGACAGCTTGCCGTCCGCGGGGGTCATCTTCACCGATGACTTCGAGAACGGGCACATGGGGGCCTGGTCGGGCTTCAGCCCCTGAATCGACCTTCTCGTTCGGCCTGCGAGGTGACAAGCTCTCCTGGAACGGGCGCGGGACGTCTCCTTCGGGCCCGCGCTGTGCAGGGGTCCCGCGTTCGATGGTCTCGTCCGGACCCGGTCTCGAAACGTCGCCGGGTTCGGGCTGTATAATCGCCCCGACGTCCGGAATCCGACTCTCGGACCTCTCCGACTCGACCCGCCGTAAACTCATCCGGGCTCGGCCCGGTTTCTCGAGGCCCCATGTCGAACATCGCCACCGTCCGGTCTCCGTCGAATATCGCCTTCATCAAGTATTGGGGAGCGAAGAACCTCGCCAAGGCCATTCCGGCGAACCCTTCGCTCTCGATGACCCTGGACACCTGCTACAGCCGATGCACGGTGCAGCATCTTCCGGAAGAGGGTGAGCACGAGATTCTGTGGCGTCCCGAGGAGGGGTCGACGATCGAGGAAGCCCCGCCGGGATTTTCCCGGCGGATCCGGGCACATCTCGACTACCTGGCGAAGTGGTCCGGCTGCGGCGGCCGATTTCGCGTGGCCACCGAGAACAGCTTCCCGGCGGCGGCCGGCCTGGCCTCTTCGGCCTCGGGGTTTTCGGCCCTCACCCTCGCCACCCTCGGCGCCCTCGGACGCGAGGAATCGCCGGCCTGGCGATCGGCCCTGGCGAGGGCCAGCGGCTCGGGCTCGGCCTCGCGCTCGGTGCTCGGCGGTTACGTGCAGTGGCCGGCCGACGACACCGCGCCGGATGGCGCCGAGCAATACGCCTTCCAGGTAGCGCCGGCCGAGCACTGGGACCTGCGCAACGTGATCGCGGTGGTCGAGAGTGGCGCCAAGGAAGTCTCCTCCCTCGATGGCCACCGGCGGGCCCGAAGCAGCCCCTACTGGCGGACCCGGCAGCGCCGCCTGCCGGCACGGCTCGAAACCGTGCGCCGGGCGATCGAAGAGAAAGACTTCGACACTCTGGGTTCCGTGGTCGAAGCGGAGGCGATCGACCTGCACTGTGTGGCCATGACCTCCGATCCGGCCATCTTCTACTGGCGTCCCCTGACTCTGACCGTGCTCGAAGCGGTGCGCCACCTGCGCCGCGACGGCGTCGCGGCCTGGAGCACCATGGATGCCGGGGCCAATGTGCATGTCCTCTGCCAGCCCGAGCACGAGGCCCAGGTCGCCGAAGCCCTCGGGCGCCTGCCCGGCGTGCAGAAGATCATCCGTGACCGGGTCGGCCGGGGCCCGGTGGAAGAAACGGCCCACCTCCTATGAGCCCGAGCCACGAGCTGCCACACCGGGAGCTGACCATCGTCAAGCTCGGCGGCAGCCTGATCACCGACAAGCGCCGCGAGGCCCACGCTCGCAACGCCGTGATCCACCGGCTCTCCGGAGAGGTCGCGACCGCCCTGCCCGAGCTCGGAACCGGCCTGGTGATCGGCCATGGCAGCGGCTCCTTCGGTCACGTGGCCGCGCACCGCTACGGTCTGGGCAAGGGCCCCTTTCGGCCCGAGACCTCCGAAGCCATCGGCGTCGGGATCACCCAGGACCAGGCGGCGCGGCTGCATCGGCTGGTCATGCACGAGCTCCTCGAGCAGGGCGTGCCCGCTTTCGGCTGGGCACCGTCGAGCGCGTTGGTGGCGCGGCGGGGCAAGCCGGTGCGGGGCACGATCGAGCCCCTGTGGGAAGCCCTGGCCAACGGCTGGGTACCGGTGATCTACGGCGACGTGATCACCGACCTGGAGTGGGGAGCGGGCATCTGCTCCACCGAAACCGCCGTGGCCTACCTCGTGGGGCGCTGGCGGCGGCGCGGCGTGCGCGTGCGGCGAGTGATCTGGTGTGGCGAGACCCGGGGGATCTACGACCGGGACGGCACGACGATCGAGACCCTGGACTCCCGCGGAGGCTCCGCTCTTCGATCCCAGATCGAGGGCGCCGCGGGCACCGACGTCACCGGCGGCATGCGCCTGCGGCTCGACACCGCTCTCGCCCTGGCACGAGCCGGCATCGAGTCCCTGTTGATCGACGGACGGGTCGAAGGACTGCTCGGCCGTGCCCTCGCCGGTGGATCGGTACCGGGTACCCGGGTGCTGCCCGAGGCCCGCAGCGAGAGCCCTTCGGAGTGAGCATCCCACCCGAGAAGGAGCGGCGATCGGGCCTGCCGGGCTTGCCGAGAGTGTCGACTTCTCGACCGGACCATCCCCTGGTATCCTCTGCCCCCCTTCACCACCCACGGATCGCCGCCTGAGAGCCATGGCCGACCTCCACGACCTGCTGGAAAAAACCAGTCGCACCTTCGCCCTGTCGATTCCCTACCTGCCCGAGCCGACCCGGCGCGAGGTCACGATCGCCTATCTCCTCTTCCGGATCGCCGATACGTTCGAGGATTCGGCCACGTGGTCGAAGAACGATCGCATGGCCGCGCTGGACGATTTCGTCCACCTGCTGCAAGAACCGCAGCCGGAGGCCACTTCCCGGCAGGCCACCCGATGGGCCGCCGCGGTTCCCATCGACCACGACGGATACCAGGAGCTGCTCCACGAGGTTCCCTTCGTCCTGGACGCCTTTTTCGAGCTCTCGCCCCAGGCCCAGGAGCTGGTGCGAGAGCATGTGGCTCGCACCTGCCGCGGCATGGCCGAGTTCGTCTCGCGCTCGGACGAGCAGGGGGAGCTCCAGCTGGTGGATCTCGAGGACCTCCAGCACTACTGTTACATCGTGGCCGGCATCGTCGGCGAAATGTTGACCGAGCTCTTCCTGCTCGACCGCGAAGAGCTCGACACCATCTCCGAGCCCCTTCGCCAGAGGTCGCGGGCCTTCGGCGAGGCCCTGCAGCTGGTGAACATTCTGCGGGATGCAGCGTTCGACTCCACCGAGGGGCGTTCCTATCTCCCCCGCAGCGTCGGCCGAGACGCCTTGTTCGAGCTCGCACGTCGCGACCTCGAGGCGAGCGTGGAATACGTTCTGACCCTGCAACGAGGAGGGGCCGATCGCGGCCTGGTCGCCTTCAACGCGGTGCAGGTGCTGCTCGCCCTCGCCACCATCGACAAAGTCGAGCGCAAGGGGCCGGGATCGAAGATCAGCCGCACCCGGGTCTTCTGGCTGTTGCGGAGGATGGAGCAGGCCCTGGACAAAGGGGAACCGGTCATCCGGATGGGTTGAGGTCCGAGCCCCTCGGGCCTCCCAACGGCCGACCGGAATGGGTACAATCGGCGGACCAAATCCCGCCCCGCCTCGTACGAAAACCTGCTCGTACGAAAACCTGGAGGAGATCGATGTTCCCGTCTCGGCCCAAGTTCACGTTTCTCGGACACTCCACCGTACGCTTCGACCTGCCCTCGGGCGAGGTGGTCCTGATCGACCCCTGGATCCAGCAGAATCCCAGCTGCCCGAAGGAGCACCAAGAGCTCGACCGGATCGACGCCATGTTGATCACCCATGCCCATGCCGATCACATGGCCGACGCGGTAGCCCTCGCCAAGAAGTACCGGCCGAAAGTGGTCGTGGCCACGTACGAGCTCTGCGCATGGCTCGAGCAGCAGGGCGTCGAGGGCTGCTCGGGAATGAATCTCGGGGGCAGCCAGGACGTCCTCGGACTCAAGGTCACCCAGGTCCAGGCTCTGCACACCTCCGGTCTGCAGGACGGCGACCGCATGATCTACGGCGGCAATGCCACCGGCTTCGTGGTGCGAATGCCCAACAGCTTCACCTTCTACCATGCCGGTGACACCGCTCTCTTCTCGGACATGCAGCTGATCGCCGACCTCTACCGCCCTCACCTCGCCTTCCTACCGATCGGAGACCACTTCACCATGGACCCGAGGCAGGCCGCGATCGCCTGCAAATTTCTGCAGGTACAGAATGCCGTGCCGATCCATTGGGGAACCTTTCCGCTGCTGACGGGCACTCCGGAAGCCTTCGAGCAGGAGCTGGCCTCCCTGGGGGTCAACTGCCGCGTCGTGACCCTCCAACCCGGCGAAACCTACTGACCGAGCGTCGAGTCGACCACGAGCCCCGCATGCCGACCAGCACCGTCGAGGACTACCTCAAGACCATCCTTCTCCAGGAGCAACGTCTGGATCGCCGCAAGCTGGTGACCATGGGTCAGGTCGCCACGACCCTCGAGGTCGCCCCCGGCACCGTGACGGCCATGGTCAAGACCCTGGAGAAGGACGATCTGGTGATCTACGAGCCCTACAGCGGGGTGCGGCTCACAGCGGCCGGCCGCCAGGCGGCTCTCCACGTGTTGCGCCGGCATCGTCTGATCGAGCTCTTCCTCGTCGAGACGCTGGGGCTCGACTGGTCGGAGGTCCACGACGAGGCGGAACGGCTGGAGCACGCGATGTCGGACAAGCTGATCGACCGCATCGACGCCATGCTCGGCCACCCCACCGTCGACCCCCACGGCGATCCGATCCCCGACGGCTCCGGCCATCTCCAGGAGATCGAGCACCAGCGCCTCGTCGACTGTGCCCAGGGCTCGAAGTGGCTGGTGGCCCGGGTCAGCGACCAGGACGAGTCCTTTCTTCGTTTCGTCGAGCGCCGGGGCCTGAAACCCGGCACCCCGATCCTCGTCCGATCCCGAGATCTCGACGCCGACGCCATCACGGTACAGCCCGAGGCGTATCCGGAGGTGACGATCGGCAGCGAGGCCGCTGCGAAGCTTTGGGTCCAGCCGGTGTCCGGCGCAGCCCCGCGAAGCGGCCCGAACCCGTCTACCAGGAGCTCCCGATCATGAATCCGATGTCCCGACTCCGAAGCCGGCGAGCGCCGATCTCCCTCGCCGTCCTCCTGTTGCTCGTCCTCGGCCTGGGAATGGGCACACCCGCCCTCGCCAAGAAAAAGAAGAAGGGCAAGGATCCCGAGGCGGTGATCAACGGCCGGGTGATGAACCAGGCCGAGGAGGTGCTTCGCGACGTGCAGGTGGTGGTGCGGAGCCAGGCCGGCGAGTTCGAGACCACCGCCAGCACCGACAAGAAGGGGGAATTCGAGATCCATGTTCCCGAGCCGGACGGCAACTATCTGGTGCACCTGGCGAAGGAAGGTTTCGCCGACTTCGAGGCGGAGATCCTGCTCACCGAGAACGAGATCCAGAACATCGACTTCAAGCTGCTCGACGCCTCCGTCGGCCGGCAGCAGGATGCGATCAGCGCCTACAACGAAGGGGCCACCGCCTACTCGGCCGGAAACATGGCCGAGGCCAAGGCCGGCTTCCTGGAAGCCAGTGAGCTGAATCCCGAGCTTCCCGAGCCCTACCTCGGCCTCGCCGACATCTACCTCGACGAAGGGGCCGCCGCCGAGGCCGCTGCCGCCGTGGAGCGTTACCTGGCCCTGCGCCCGGGCGAAGAGCGGGCTCTGCGCCTCGCGTTCGATGCCTACCGCGCGCTCGGCGACGAGGCGAAGGTGGCCGAGCTGCAGGCGCAGCTCGCCGAGACCGGCATGGCCTCGGGGCTGGCGGTGACCGTATTCAACGAAGGGGCCCACGCCACCCAGGCCGGCGATCTGGAGAAGGCCATCACCAAGTTCCGCGAGGCCCTGCGCCTCGACCCGGAGCTGGTACAGGCCCACGCCGCCCTGGCGACGGTCTTCTACAACCTGGAGCGGTACGACGAGGCCCTCGAAGCCGCCAACGCGGTGATCGAGATCGACCCGAGCCATCTCCAGGGGCTGCGGATGCGCTTCCTCGTACACGACGCACAGAACGACCAGACTGCGGTTCTGGCCTCCTTCGAGGCGTACAGCGAGGTCGATCCCGAAGGTGCCGCCGACGTGTTGTACCAGCGCGCCGACCTCGACTTTCGCGATGGCCAGACCGACCGCGCCCGGGCAGCTCTTCTCAAGGTGCTGGAGCTCTTCCCCGACATGGCGCGAGCCCACTACACCCTGGGCCTGACCTACGCTTCTTCGGATACCGCCAAGGCCCGGAAACACCTCGAGAGGTTCATCGAGCTGGCCCCGGACGATCCGGAAGTCGCCGCCGCCAAGGAGATGATGAGCTACTTCTGAGCCGCCGGCTCGTCGAGAGTGAAGCAGAACCGGGTGCCGGTTCCCTCGCCCTCCGACTCCACCCAGATGCGGCCGCCGTGGACCTCGACGATGCGCCGCACCAGGGAGAGCCCGATACCGGTGCCCGGCACCGCCGGATCGAGGCGTTCGAAGAGGTCGAAAACCTTGTCGCGGTACGAGGGATCGATGCCGATGCCGTTGTCGGCCACGAAGTAGACCGTCTCTTCCCCGTCGCGCCGCCAGCCGACCTCGATCCGGGGATCTGCCTGCTCACCCATGAACTTGGCGGCATTCTCCACCAGGTTCTGGAAGACCTCCTGGAGCCGGGAGCCATCCCCCATCGCTGGTGGTAGATCCTCGGCCACGACGGCCTCTGCTCCCGCTTGCCGCAGGGGCCCGGACACCTGCTCCACGGCCTGCCGCGCCAGCTCCGCCATCGACACCCGCGAGGGCGGCCGCGCCACCCGGCCGACTCGCGAGAGCTCCAGCAGATCCTCGAGCAGCTCACGCATCGTCTCCGAGCCCTTGCGAATTCGCGAGAGATCTTTCTTCGCTCGGTCCAATCGCCCGGCCTCGAGATCTTTCTCGAGGAATCCCAGGAATCCCTGAATGGTCACCAACGGGCTCTTGAGATCGTGGGAGACCGTATAGACGAATCGCTCCAGCTCTTCGTTCTTGGCCTCGAGCTCGGCGATCACCGCCTGGCGCTCGGCCTCGACCCGTTTGCGCGCCGAGAGATCGTGGACCACGAAGAGCAAGAACGTCTCCCCCTCGATCTCCAACACCTCGGCCGACACCTGGCAGGGACGCTGCTGGCCCGACCTGTGACGAAAGGCCGTCTCCATGTGGCGCACCCGACCCTGGTCGTGCAGCTGCTCCAGGAGACGATCCCGGTCTCGCGTCTCGGTCCACAGCCGGAGCTCTCCCGAGGTCTTCCCGATCACCTCTTCGGGGCGATAACCCGTCACGTCGAAAAAACCCTCGTTGACCTCGTAGAAACGGCCGTCCGCGTAGGTCGAAAGGGTCACGGCGTCGGGGCTGGCGTGGAACACCTTGGCGAAGCGGGCCTCGGACTTGCGCACCGCCTCGGTGGCTCGGGCCAGCCGCTCGTCACGCATTCGGGAGAGGCCACCGGCGACCAGGAGCGAGAGAAGCCCCACCACCACCGCCGAGATCCCGCGGAGGGTCGGCCCGGGAGCGCTTCCGAGGATCACCAGACCCGAGGGCAGGAGCAAGGCGAGGAACAGCGCCACCAGCAACGCGGAAAGGGTGTCTCGGTAGCGTAGAAAGGCTCGGGCGCCGATCCCTAGAGCTGCCAGGTGGAGACACAGTGCAAGGAGATGGAGGGTCACATTCGTATCCTATCTCCCTCGATCTACATCTTTTTTCCTCTTCTCGCCGCACGCTCGCTCCAGCCCACGGGATCCCGGAAATACTCCTCCACCGCGTCTCGCTCCGAGGTGCTCAGGCGGCCGGTTTCCAGGCCCACTCGCATCGCCGTCGCCCGGTCGGCTACCGCATGCAGCCGAGCTCCTCGCTCACCCAGCAGCTCGGCACCCCCTTGCTGGCGATCGAAGAGCACCAGGCTGTCGGTCACGCAGGAGCCGGCCGCGGTGATCGCGTCGAGAAACACCGCCTTGCTGCCGCCGTCGGTGATCAGGTCTTCGACCAGCAGAACCCGGGAGCCCGGTGGCAGAAACCCTTCGATCTGCGAGTTGGTCCCATACCCTTTGGGCTTCTTGCGCACATAGATCATCGGCAGCCCCCAGGCGGAGGCGAGGTAGGCGGCAAACGGGATTCCCGCGGTCTCCCCGCCGGCAATCGCGTCGAGCTCGACTCCGCGCCGCTCGCAGATCAGGCGCCCGGCGGCCGCGAAGAGCTGCATCGCAACCGGATCGGACACCGCTCGCCGGCAGTTCACATACATCGGGCTCAGAGCTCCGGAAGCGAGCCGAAACGGATCCTCGGGCCGTACTCGCACGGCTTCCAGGTCCCAGAGCACCAGCGCCATCGCCTCTCGCAGACGCTTCACGATTGCGTCCGAAAGCGGGCTCTCGGCGATCTTTCCGTCTTCCATCTCTCAGATCTCCTCACTCTCGCTCTGCAGGCATGGACCGTCGGGCGGGGTCTTCCGTAGACCCAGAAAAGGCCTGCTCGATCCGGTCCGATGTCTATGCTGCCGTGCTATACTCGGGCCACTCTGCTTGTCGCCCGCACTCTTACAGGGAGCCGATCATTTCATGACCCTACCGAAAAACGAGACGACCCTCTCATGGGAGCTCATCTGGGACCAGGTCCGACACGAGGTCGGGCTCGGTCATTTCCAGACCGCTCTGGAGCTCTGTGAGCGAGCGATCGAGCGGGCGAAGGCAACGGGCGAAGACACCGCGCTCGATCGCGCGCTCTGCAACCACGCCAGCATCCTGGTCGCCCAGGGATCGGGCGAGCCGGTGGTGGGTCGTCTGCGGAAGATCCTCCTGTCGAGCCTGGTTCCGGTCAACCGATTTCTCGCCGCCTACAATCTCTCGCGCTACCACGAGCTGCGCCGGGAGACCGAGCGCGGCCTCTTCTACGCCCGCCTCGCCCTCGGGCACGCAGAGAAGACCGACCAGCAGAGCCACGTCGCCAGCGCCCAGAACCAGATCGGCAACCTGCAGCTGATCGACTGTCATTTCGCGGAAGCCTGTGCGACCTACCAGAAGGCCCTCGAGCTGCTCTCCGACGAGCCGACCACCGACCGCGCCCTGATGGTCGCCAATGTCGGCTACTGCGAGGTGGTGCTCGGCCATCATCGCGAAGGTTTTCGGCATCTCTTCGCCAGTCTGCGGATGATGCGTGGCCTCGGAGTGCGGGTCTGGGAGCTGATGCCGCACCTCGGTCTGAGCTACGCGTATCTCGAAATCCAGAAGATCGGTCCGGCCCGGCGACACGCCGCTCGCGGGCTCGAGCTGGCGGAGGAAACGGCCTGCAAAGAACACATCATGAATGCCCTCTACCTGCTCGGGGAATCGGAGAAGCTGCACGGCAACGAGCTCGCAGCGTATGAGCACTTCAATCGCCTGCAACGCGAGTACTACCCAGAAGAGCCTTTCATCGCCGATTTCCTGATGACCACCGACATCCGCAAACTCATCAACCTGATGGCCTGACGATGAAACCCACGAGATCATTGACAGTCCTCGCCCTCGCCTGCTTCGCACTGGCCGGAGCACCGGCACAGGCAGAGCTCTCTCCCCTGAGCCTCGACAACGCCGGCCGGGTGCTGAGAATCCAGACCGGCGCCTACGGGGATCTGTTTTCCGGTGGCAACGCGGCTCTTCCGGGCTCGACCGTGGTCGCCCTCGAGGTGCAGTGGGCCACCCACCAGCCGATCCTCATCCTGGTGCCCGGCACCGAGACGGAAGCCGAGGAGAGCGAAGCCCGGATCTTCTGGGACTCCGGCGCGGAATCGGCCATCCTGATGTGGCTCAGCGGTGCGGCCGACGCCCCGAAGACCCTCGATTTCAAGACCGTTCGACAGACCGACCAGGGAGTCGAGTGGTCCGAGACCCATCAGCTCCTCTCCGGAGACGAGCCGCAGCTCTTCGACGCCTGGCCTTCCCACCTGGTGACCCAGGACGAGCACCGGGTGGTGCCGGAGGAGGGTGAGCCCACCATCACCCGCCGCACCCTGGTGCACCTGATCTGGCAAGGCCCGGCGGCCGAAGCGACCACGACCTTCTACTCCGCCCTGACCTTCGTCGACGGAGACTTCGGAGCGGCGCCCGTCCGGCTCGACCTCGGCAACACCTTCCTGCAGGCCCCGGAAGGCGTCGGTGATACGCCCCCGCCGCTCCCCACGGGGCTGGCGCAGACCACCCGGATCCGCCACGGCAAGGGGCCGGGCTCGGTGCTGGTCGCCCTCGCCAACCCGACGACCCAGCGCCTGGGCACCCTCGAGATCGACATCATGCCGCTGCAGATCTCGACCCTCGGAGACCTGGTGCGGGACGAGGCCTATGCCGCGGCCGACGCCTACGACCCCGGCGACATCCAGGTCTTCGCCGATGAGATGAAGGCCGGCATCGTGATCATCGGCTATCACTTGCGGCTCCACCCGGCGGTGACCGACTACCTCGCCGACGAGATCGAGCACTGGCTCCAGGAGGAAGGCTCGAGCTACGGCTACGAGAGCTTTCCCGACCTCGGCAACGACGCCCGAGAGCTCTCCTTGCAGCTCACCCGCTCGGTGTATGCATCGACCATCGAAGACCCCTTCGATCCCGACTCGACCACGATCGAGATCGGCCTCGGAGACTTTCTCGACGACCTGGAATCGGGCGGACCGGCCCAGCGGATCGGCGTCCGCGAAGTGGCCAATCTCGAAGCTCCCGCGGTCGCGGGCAGCGAGACCTGGCTCTTCACCTCCGCCGATGGCTTCGAGATCCTGGTGGCCTGGCAGAGCGAAGAGGAGCCCGACGCCCTGTACTATGTCGAAAACCGCGGCGGCAGCAGCTGGTCGGAGCCGCGGCTGCTGCAGCTCTCGGAACGCCTGAGCGTCGAGCAGGCTCACGCGTTGCTGGAAAACCGCCTCCCCTGACCGCGTTCGAATCCAAACCTCGAGGCGCCTCTCGACCGCAGCGCCTCGAAGCCCCACACGCCCGATTCGGGCTCCGCTCCCCCACCCCATTTGCTCCACGGAGAGATTTCGATTCATGAGCGCCAGAACCGTTTGTATTACCGGAGGGGCCGGTTTCATCGGCAGTCATCTCGTCGACGCCTTTCTCGCGGACGGCAACCGGGTCGTCGTGATCGACGACCTGTCCGGCGGCAACCGCGACAATCTACCCACGGAGGCCGAGCTGCACGTGCTCGACATCCGCAGCCCGGAAGCCGCGGAGCTCGTGGCGTCCTGTGGCGCGGAGATCCTCGTCCACCAGGCGGCGCAGATGGACGTCCGCAAGTCCGTCGCCGACCCGGTCTTCGATGCCGGCGTCAATGTCCTCGGTAGCCTGAATCTCTTCGAGGCGGCCCGCCGGGGCAGCGTGAAACAGATCCTCTTCGCCTCGACCGGAGGCGCGATCTATGGCGAGCAGGACCGGTTTCCGGCCGACGAGTCCCACCCCACCCGCCCGCTCTCTCCCTACGGTGTCGCCAAGCTGTCGGTCGAGCGGTACCTCTACTTCTACCACCAGACCTACGGGATCGACGCCGCTTGCATGCGTTACGCCAACGTCTACGGCGAACGCCAGAATCCCCATGGCGAAGCCGGTGTGGTGGCCATCTTCCTCGAACGCCTGCTGCGGGGCGAGGACGCCCGGATCAACGGCGACGGCCAGCAGACTCGCGACTATGTACACGTCTCCGACGTGGTGCGCGCCAACCTCGCGGCCGCGGGGCGGCCGGGCTTCCTCGTCTACAACGTGGGCACCGGTCGGGAGACCTCCGTGGTCGAGCTCTTCCAGGGGCTCACCAACGCCCTCGGGGTCGACGCCGAGGCCGAGCACGGTCCGGCCAAGAGTGGTGAGCAACGCCGTTCCTGCATCGATCCGGGCCGCCTCCGCAAAGAGCTCGGGGTTCCCTCTCCCCTGTCCCTGCGCGATGGCTTCCGGCGCACTGCCGAATGGTTCGAGAAGCGCCATCACGCCACCGAAAGCTGAGAAAAACCGAGGTTCCATCGAGGCGGGCCGCCGGTTTCGGCGATCCGCAGACGGTGCGGATAAGCCTGTGGAAAAGTCGCCGGAAATCGGCCGTGAACCCGCATGAATCCAGGGTTTTTTCCACTCTGCACACTTTTTTGTGCATTTTCGGCAAACGCTGAAAACAAGAGGCTTATGGAACCAACGCCGGACTACCGCTCGCCTTGGAGCCCGTCTCTGGGCCAAAAGTTTTCCACAGGCTTATTCCTCGTTCTCTATTCTGGCCTCAAGCGGCTGGAAAATAGAGACTTATCCACTCCTCGCCCTGGAATTCAGGGATCTACCGACCCGGAGGTAGAATTTCGCCCGGCAGGAAGCCACTTTACGCCCTCTTTACACTCGAGCAACCCGAATCTCCCCGGTCTCGCCGAGGTGGATCCGGGCAGCGGTCCTGCCAAGGAACAAGCTTCGAGGCGAGCGAATCGAAGGCCCGAGGCCCTCGCCATGTCGAGCGTCCTGCCGAGCTCCAACTTCTTCGGCCACCGGCAGCTCTCGCCGGCCAGCTCGGAGGGCTCGCCCGAGATTCGCTTGTCGGAATTCGTCCGACAAATCTGGTGGATTCTTCACAGATCCTGTGGAAAAACCTGCGGAAGAGGACGTGGAAAAAGGGCCGATGCGCACCCGGCGGGCAGAGCCCCACGGTTTGCACAAATAGCTGTGCAATCTCGTTTTTTCCCGCGCCGGAGACGCGGATCGGGCGGCTCGAAATGTAAAGATCCTGCTTTCCTCGGTCCAGCTCGGTTCTCCCCTTGCTTTTGCCTGGCCCTGCCGGTAGGTTTTCGAGCCATACATTTTCTATCCGGAGTCTGACGAATGTGGAGTAGATGCCTACCCCGAAATCGGATTCCGGCGATCTAAACCGGAAGTAAGCCTCCAGACCTCCATCTACGGAACAAGGGCCGCGCTTCCAGCTGCCGAGTCTTGGAATCCGGATCCCGCGCAGGCGCTCTCGTCGAGCCTCCCGGATCCATCGATCGACCAGGTGTTGATGCAACCGAACTCCACAGGTTTCGAAGGAACCGAACGCTTCCACGTCGAAGCCCATCTCGGCAGCGGTACCTCGGGAGACGTCTACCGCGTCCACGACACCCGTCTGCACACCTCCGTGGCCCTGAAGACCCTGCAGCGGGCCGACCCAGCTGCCATCTACCGCTTCAAGAACGAGTTCCGGGCGCTCGCCGACGTCAGCCATCCGAACCTGGCCCAGCTCTACGAGCTCTTGCTCGAGAAGGACCGCTGGTTCTTCACCATGGAGCTGGTGGAGGGTGGAGACTTCCTCGAACACTGTCGCGACGGCGAGAGCGGCGAGAGCTACGAAGAGACCCCGGCTTCGCCGCCCTCCGACGCCGACCGGGTTCGCGAGGCCGCCCGCCAGCTCGCCACCGGCCTCACCGCGCTGCATCGGGCGGGCAAGCTGCATTGCGACATCAAACCTTCGAACATCCGCGTGACTCCCGAGGGCCGGGTCGTGCTGCTCGACTTCGGCCTGGTACAGGAGCTCTTTCCGTCGGCTGGTGAAACGATCAATGCGGAGCTCACTGGCACCCCGGCCTACATGTCTCCCGAGCAGGCCGCCGGTCAGCGCCTCAACGAGGCCACCGACTGGTACGCGGTCGGGGTCATCCTCTACGAGGCCCTCACCGGGCGGCGCCCCTTCTACGGCGGTTTCCTGCAGGTGCTGCAGCGCAAGCAGATCGAGGAAGCGATTCCTCCCGAGGCTCTGCTCCCCGGCCTGCCCGAAGATCTCTGCAAGCTCTGCACCCGACTGCTGGCCCGCGAGCCCGGCGACCGACCGACCGGCGAGAAGGTGCTGCAGATGTTGGGGCAGGACAAGGACCCCGACGTCATCGACAGCCACCGCGGCTCGATCTCCAATCTCTCGGGCCCTCTCTATGGTCGCGAGTGGCATCTGGCGACCCTCAACGAAGCCTTCGCCCGTACCCAGAGGGGGCAGGCGGTGGTCATCTACGTACACGGCAGCTCGGGTATGGGCAAGAGCGCCCTGGTCGAGCAGTTTCTCGACCAGGTCCGCACCGAGAACGAAAGTGCGGTGGTGCTGCGCGGACGCTGCTACGAGCGGGAGTCGGTGCTCTACAAAGCGCTGGACTCCCTGGTCGACGCGCTCAGTCGCTATCTGATGCAGCTTCCCGCCGAGGAGACCGAAGTTCTGCTACCCGAGAACGTGCAGGCCCTGGGCCGGCTGTTCCCCACTCTGCGCCGCCTGCAGCCGGTGGTCAAGGCCCAGCGCAAGGTGCTCGACATTCCCGAGGAGAGGGAGCAGAAACGCCGCGCCCGGGGCGCCCTTCGCGAGCTGATCCACAACCTCGCCCACCGCAAGCCTCTGGTGCTCTTCATCGACGACCTGCAGTGGGGCGACCACGACAGCGCCGATCTCATCTCCGAGATCCTGCGGCCACCGGAGCCGCCGCCGCTGCTCCTGATCGGCAGCTTTCGGAGCGAGGAGAAGGAGTCGAGCCCGTTGTTGCAAGAGCTGCTCGGCTCGCAGCACATCCAGGAAGGGGCCGAGGTGCGGGAGCTGGCGGTAGAGGAGCTCTCCGAGGAAGACGCCTTCGGCCTCGCCCTGCATCTCTTGCGCGACGATTCCCGCACCCTGCGGGCGGTGGCCCGCACGATCGCCCGCGAGTCCCACGGCAGCCCCTACTTCGTCTCCGAGCTGGTGCGTTACGCCCAGGCGCAATCGAAGCTGTCCAACCGCTCCATTCATCTCGAGATCGACAGCGCCGGCATGACCATCGGCCGCCTGATCAAGACCCGGATCCGGCAGCTCACTCCCGAGGCCAATCGATTGCTGCAGGTGGTCGCCGTGGCCGGTCAGCCGCTCGAGCTCGAGGTGGCGCTGCAGGCCGCGGAGCTCGGAGCCGCCGCCCAGACGGCGGTCACGGTGCTGCGGGCCGCCAGCCTGATCCGGATCCGCCGCCTGCGAACCTACGACGAGATCGAGGCCTACCACACGCGGATCTACCAGTCGGTGGCCGGAGAGATCGCGACCGAGGCCCGGGGCCGGCTGCACACCAGCCTGGCCCTGGCCCTCGAGGCCTCCGAGCGAGCCGATCCCGAAACCCTGGCGGTGCATTTTCGCGAGGCCGGCGACCGTGAGCGGGAGACCCGCTACACCATCGCCGCGGCAGACCAGTCCCACGAGGCTCTGGCCTTCGATCGGGCGGCTCGCCTGTACCGCACCGCCCTCGGCCTCGGCGAGCATGCCCCCGACCAACGCCGGGCTCTGCTGATCAAGCTGGGCGACGCCCTCACCAACTCCGGCCGGGGCGCCGAGGCAGCCACGCCCTACCTCGAAGCGGCCAAGGACGCCAAGACCGCGGAAGAAGCCCTCGAGCTGCGCCGCCGGGCCGCGGAGCAGCAGCTCCTCAGCGGCCATATCGACGCCGGCCTCGAGACCTTCGGACAGGTGCTGGAATCCATCGGCATGTCGATGCCCCGGTCGCCGGGACGGGTGTTGCGCTCCATCGTCGTCCACCGCGCGCGCCTCGCCCTGCGGGGCCTGCGCTTCAAGGAGACCGACGCCAGCCGCCTGCCGCAGGAGCTGCTCCTCCGGCTCGACGCCTGCCGCTCGGTCTCCACCGGTCTGAGCAATGTGGACCCGCTCCGAGGCATGGACTTCGCCACCCGTTACATCTTGCTGGCGCTCGAGGCCGGCGAGCCCTTCCGCCTGGCGCTGGCCTTCTCGATCGAGGCCGGCTTCTCCGGAACGGGCGGCACCCAGGCCAGCACCCGAACCGAGCGCCTGCTCGAGACTTCGCAGAACATCGCGGAGCGGGTCAACCATCCCGAGGCCACCGGGCTCAGCCTTCTCACCGCCGGCAGTGCCGCCTACTTCCGCGGCGAGGGCCCGCGAGCGCTCGAGATCTGGGAACGCGCCGAGGTGATCCTGCGCGAGCATTGCACCGGGGTCACCTGGCAGCTCGATACGCTTCTGCACTGGAAGTACCGCCTGCTGATCTTCATGGGCCAGCTGGGAAAGGTTCGCGACGAGCTACCGGCGATCGTCAAGGACTGCATGGAGCGCGGAGACATCTACGCCGAGTCGACCATGCGCAGCGTGGTCAGCTGGTTCATGCGGCTGGTCGGCGATCGCCCCGAGGAAGCACGGCGCGAGATCCGGCGAGCACGAGAGTCGTGGTCCCAGGAGGGGTACCACCTCCAGCACTACCTGCAGCTGATCGGCACCGTGGAGATCGCCCTCTACCGGGGCGACGGGCTCACCGCCTGGGCGGCGCTCGAAGAGCAGTGGGGTCCGCTGGTGAAGAGCCAGCTGCTGCGGGTGGTGGAGCTCACCCGCACCGAGGCCCTGCACCTGCGCTGCCGCGGCGCTCTCGGCGCCATGGTGACCCTCGGCCAGGACTCTCCCCAGAGCCGTCGCATCGCCAAGGATCTGAAGAAGATCCTGCGCCGCCTCTCGCGCCAGCCCTCGCCCTGGGCCAAGCCGTGGTCGCAGCTCGTGCACGCCGGCCTGGCTTCCTACGAGGGCAGAGCCTCGGAGGCTCTCGACCACCTGGTCAGCGCCGCGGCCGGATTCGAGAAACACCACATGAGCCTCTACGCCGCGGTCAGCCGCCGGTGTCGGGGCCTTCTCTCCGGTACCGAGCAGGGCAAGACCATCGCCGCCGAGGCCGACCGCTGGATGCGCTCCGAAGGTGTCGTCTCCCCCGAGTCCATGACCGCGGCCCTCGCTCCGGGGATCTGGGAATCGGCCTGATTCTCTGATTGCGCTCGTTACTTTCCTGCAATAGCATAGATGAAATGTTCGTTTTTTGGAGGTGAACGCAATGAGTAGATTTTTGCATTCCTCGTTCTTCGTACTCTCCCTCACTGGCGCCGCCTCGATTCTCGCCCAGCCTGTTTTTCTCGGTCGCCAGATGCCCAAGGATCCGGCTTCGGGAGCTGCGGGTGTTCGGTCGTATGACCTCTCCCGGAATGGAGAAGTGATCGAAATCGAGCTCTTTGGCGCCGAGGAGATCTCTCTGGCCAGGTGTGAAGTCACGGCAGATCGAGAGGCTCAGGAAGTCACGTGCGAGCTCCCGGACCGGGGCCGATTCCGAGCCAAGCTCTGGTTTCGAGGTGGGGAATTCGAGAATCTGGAGACTGGCGAGTACTTTCGAGCTCGATTCGAGGTCGAGCGCGAGCTGCCGGAAGGATTGATCGAGCTGGGACCGGGAGAAGAGCTCCCCGATCTCGAAGGCTCCTGGGCCATCGAAAGCGACCTGGGTGAGAAAGAGATCATGGAACGCTGGGGCGATGTCTTCCCGCTCCTGAGCGCCGCCGGGGCGGAAGCGCAGTTTTCGTTGGGCCTACCTGGCGTGCGACCCGACCGGGCCTCTCCCGAGCCGCAAAGCTTTTTCGATTGCGGGCCGGACGAGCTTCCGATGTGTACGGGAACCGGAGGCGTCCGAGGCGCCGGTTCCGGTTTTTCCTCTTCTGCTTGTTGCACCAATGCTTCCGTCGATGCAGATCTACTCTGTCACCTGGTCTCTGGAACCGGTTGCTGCGCCAACACTTTTTGCACGGTCCACCCGCTTCTTGGTATTTTCTTCAACTGTACGGTAGGCGGCTGGATTCATACCTGTATCGCCTGTGAAGGTCTCCACCTCGGCTGACCGATGGCCAGGCTGACCGGCCGGGCCACCCTTCTCTACCTCCCCCTCCACAAAGCGCCGACCGCTGGATGCGCTCCGAAGGTGTCGTCTCCCCCGAGTCCATGACCGCGGCTCTCGCTCCGGGGGTCTGGGAACCGCCCCGTTGACTTCACCCGGGCACAGAAACTAACCTCCGGGCATCATGCAGATCGAACATTTTCTGACCCTGGGTATGCTCACCCTGCTGCAGGCGGTGCTGGGCTTCGACAATCTCCTCTACATCTCCCTCGAGTCGAAGCGGGCTCCGGCCGACAAGCAGGCCTTCGTCCGCCGCCTGGGTATCGGTCTGGCGATCGGTCTGCGGATCGTGCTGCTCTTCGTGCTGATGAGCCTGATCAAATACTTCCAGGAGCCGTTCCTCTCGCTGCACGGCTCCTCGATCCTCGAGGCCGAAATCAACGTGCACAGCCTCATCGTGCTGCTCGGTGGTGCTTTCATCATCTACACCGCAACGAAAGAGATCTGGCACATGATGAGCCTCGAGGAGCACGCCGCGGAAGACCAGAAGCCGAGCTCTACCGGCAAGGTGATCTTCTGGATCGTGTTGATGAACCTGGTCTTCTCCTTCGACTCGATCCTGAGCGCCATCGCCCTCACCGACGTCTTCTGGGTCATGGCCGCCGCGATCGTGATCAGCGGTCTGCTGATGATCTACCTCGCCGACCGAGTCTCTGTCTTCCTGCAGAAGAACCGCATGTACGAGGTGCTGGGGCTCTTCGTGCTCTTCGTGGTGGGCATCATGCTGCTCTCCGAGGGCGGCCACCTCGCCCACCTCAAGCTCTTCGGCAACGAGATCACGGCCATGTCCAAGACCACCTTCTACTTCGTGATCTCGGTCCTGGTGCTCACCGACCTGGTCCAGAGCCGCTACCAGAGAAAGCTCCTCGCAAGGCGCGAGGCTCTGAAGTCGGCTGCCGCCTGAGCCCCGAGGCGCCGAAGTCCGGGAACGGCGAATCCCGACCGCTGAGCGGAGCCCCTGGCGGAAACAAGACCGGCCGGGAGAGTGTGACCTCCCCCGACCGGCCCCTCATCCCGCCCAACGACGTTCAGTCGAGGCTCCAGATCAACGTCGTGTAATTGATGGGCGAGCCGAAGTTGCCGTTGGTCGTGGTCAACTGCAGGCTCGTCTCGAATCGAAGACTGTAGGGAATGAAACCGGAATACCCCTCGTAGCGAGAGCCGTTCAGCTCGTGGGGGAAATCCTGCATCACGAAAGTGATGGTGGGTGCCGTGACCCCGTCGACCACGAAGTGCAGAGTGACACCCCGGTTGCTGACTTCCCCGGACATCCGCAGATAGACGGCATGCACCCAACCCGACCCGGTGGTGTTGATCACCGTCCCGGTCACGCTGTTGCCACTGACCACGTCGGTGGTCTTCTGCGGCTGCTTGGGACCCATGCTGAGACCGAGATTGGCCCGCGCCTGAGCGATGGTGGTGGCTCCCGTGCCTCCCTTGCCGATCGGAATCACGTTCTCGGTGGCGGTGCTGCCGAGGCCCAGGTTGGTGCGCGCCGCCGAGGCTGCGGTGGCGCCGGTGCCGCCCTTGCCGATGGGCACCACGTTTTCGGTGGCGGCGTTGCCGAGGCCCAGGTTGGTGCGCGCCGCGGCGGCGCTGGTGGCGCCGGTGCCGCCTTTCGTCACCTGCAGCGGCGAATTCTCGATCGCCAGGTTCCCGAGCCCGAGGCTGGTGCGGGCGGTGGAAGCCGTGGTCGCCCCGGTGCCGCCGCTGGCCACCGCCACCGGGCTGTTGACCACCGCCAGGCTGCCGAGACCGAGATTGGTGCGCGCCCCCGCCGCCGAGGTGGCGCCGGTGCCTCCTTCCCCCAGGGGCAGGGGACCCGGCTGATCGACGGTCAGCTGGGTCAGCCCACCGATCGAGACCATCCAGCTGCCAAAGGTGCCGCTGCCGCTGCTCGAGACGACCTCCACGGTGATCGCACCGGTCACCTCGTCGTAGGCGGTGATGCTGCCGTCCATGTAGACCCCGGCGGGATCGGAGGTGGCGGCGATCCGCACCGGCTGGCCGATCGCCAGCGGCCGTTCCGCCTCCACCGTGAAGCTCTTCGGGCCGCTGCCGACGCTCATCGAGGTCGACGACGGCGAGCTGAACGCGTTGGCCACGTGCTCTACGATCTTCTCCATCGCTTTGGGAAAGCCCGACGCCTCGTTGGCGTAAGCGGTTCCCTCGAAGTTGGCCTCGGTGAATTCCTGACCGGCTAAGACGTGTCGAAAGGACATGGATACCTCCTGCAAGTACATCCGGCGCGGCGGAGCCAGACTCACGATTCCCCACCGCGGGTTTGATTTCTGGTGGCCCGAGGGGGCTAGATCAGCTCCTCGACCTCGAAGCTGGTGTCGAACGAGGCGTAGAAGGGATTGGTGATCGAATCGAGAACCCGCATCCGCCCGTAGATCGCCTGGTTGTGGTACTGGTCGGGCCGATCACGTTGGGGAATCACCAACACATCTCCCGAGACCCCTTTACGCCGCAGGAGATGGTCGAAGACGTTGCTGAAGACCTCGTCCTCGGTGAGGTTGCCGAGGGTGAATCGCAGGACCCGAAACTTCTCCTGCACATCGATCCAGGTCTGCCCACCCCGGCTCTTCGACACCACGCTCGGATCTTCGAAGCCGATCGACCAGCCGTAGAGCATCGCCCGCGAGGGCGTGTAGGCCGGGCCCGCCACCAGACGCCCGGCCTGGAGGTACCCCTCTGGATTGCTCGGATCATTGATCACCACCCGCAGGTACCGAGCGACCTGAGGAGCGGGTAGCAGGTGATAGGCGCTGAGAGTGATCTCGGTCGCCACTTCCTCCGGCAGCAAGCCGCCCCACTGGAAGAGCCCCCAGGGCAGGGTCCCGAACTCTTCGATATTGGGCCAGACGTCGAGCCAGCCGCTGTCGTATTTGTGGGGCTTTTCGAAATCGGGATTGTCGCCGAGCAGGATCCTCCACTGAGAGCCCTGAGAGAAGTTGTGACGCACCAGGGAGACAGCCCCGGTGATCCTGGTGGTCTGGAAATCCGCCTGGACCCAGGTCTTCTCGACCTCGGTGGTCTCGGTGCGCCATGGTTTGACGATCTGCCGATCCTGCAGATTCGCCACCGGCAGCGTCGGTACCTCGGTTCCGGCAGAGAGAATCGCCTCGTCGGCGCGGTTCGGTGCTCCGGCAAAAACTAGTGACACGATCGTTTCCTCATCGGCTGGTTGCTTGCTCGATTGGTGCTGCTCATCCCCAGAGCTCCAGGGTCACCCGGTTGATCTCGGCCCGCTCTTCCAGGCCGATCACCCGGAACACCCGACCGCCGTCGAGACCGAAGCGGGGATAGACCACCTGTACCTGGTCCCCCAGCTCGACCTTGAAAGGCTGGGTCTTCACCGTGATCCGGTAGAGATTGCGCTGCTGGCGGTAGAGCTCGAAGAGGCGCTCGGCTTCTTCCTGGGCCGCCGCTTCCTCGTGCAGCAGGGTGCGGGTGGCCTCGGGATCCCGCGCCAGGAGATGTTTGTCCTTGACCGACTCGTCCTTCACGGTGACCAGCCGGAGCTCCTCGGTGAGGAAATTCCGCCGCTCGTCGGTCACCGCCCCGGCAATCGAGTCGGCGGTCATCACCGTCCAGTTGCGCTGGTAGCTCACCCGCTGGCGCCACAGGGGGAGCTCGGTGGGCACGTTCTCGATGCCGAGAATCTCGGCCGAGCCGATGGTGAGCACCGAGTTCCAGTCGGTTCCGCCACGGAAATACCCGTGGTATCCGTTGCCGGTGCCATCGAAAGCGGTGGTGCCGGCCCCTTCGTCGAATCGCCAATACCCCTCCAACCCGGGCTCGTTCCCCTGCAGGCGCTGGTCTCGATCCACGAAAGCGCTCTCGTCGCGAGCCACGCTCCAGATCCGCCCCTCGGCGATCCGGCACCTGGCGTTGGTGCCCGCGTTGACCGCACCGTCGAAGGTGAAGGCTTCCGAGCCGATGCCCCAGAACCCGTAGCGCACCACCCCGTCTCCTCGTCCCAGGGCCGATCCCACCGTGACGCTGCCGTCGGGCTCGCCGTCGACATAGAAACGAACCTCGCCGTTGTCGAAGACCACCGCCACGTGGTGCCAGCGGTCGTCGTTGATCACCCGGGTTCCCGAGACATCGAAAATGGCCTGGTTCTTGCCCTCGCGCAGGTTGAAGCTCAGGGCGCCGGCTACGCCTCCGGTGCCGATTCCCAGGCGCCAGTACTCGCTGCGGTCCCAGGACGCCAGGAACTGGGAGCTCGTCTCGGCGGTGCGCACCCAGGCTTCGACGGTGAGCTCCGTGTAGTCGTTCTGGTCGTAGAACAGGCCATCGACCGCCACGTAGCCGTCGACCCCGTTCAGCACGATGGCCGACAGGGGATCGGGAGCCTCGAAGCGACCCACACAGAGTAGACCCGCCCGGTCGAAGCCGTAGAAGCCGCCGATGCTGTTGATCAGCTCGTCGAGCACATCGAGAGTGTTGCGCTCGGTGGTGATGTAGAGCCCCACCGCCGAGGGTGCGCTCTGGTTCAGGGCGTCGAACGTGGCGGTATCGAGCCCGGAGGCCTCGAGCGGTCCGTAGGTGGTGACCAGCCTCGCCATCACGTCGGCCACGGTTTCCACGTAGGCTTCGTCGGTGGCGTCGCCCCGCACGTCGGCGGTGATCTCACCGATCGGCTGCTGGTTCAGAGTGAAGGTGCCACGCTCGAGATCTACCGAGTATTGCGGCCCCGGGCCGGCGGGCCCCACCAGCTCGACCCCCTTGTCGTACACCGCGTCGATCGCCTCGATCGGCCCGCCACCATGCACCTGGTAGGTCAGCAGGTTGGGGCTGACGAGCACCGGCCGCACGTTGAGGCAGCGCCCGAAGCAGAGGGGTTTGGGTTTGCCCACGAGGTTGGGGTCTCCTTCGAGGCTCAGCAGTCGCTCCACGGTCACGGTGTTGGAGGGATGGCTGGTGAGGTAGGTGGCGAGGGTGGGCAGCGGGTCGCTGCCCTGCCAGACCGAGAACCGCTGGGTCCCGGCTCCGTCGGTCACCTCGATGTTGCGGATCGCTCCGCGCACGATGCTCTTGAAGTCGAGCTCCGACTGCGAGCCCGTCTCCTCGAACTCGCAGGCGAGGAGGTGATCCATCACCCGACCGCCGATCATCGATGCCGGGATCTCGATCACCCGGTGGTACCACTTGCCCTCGGCATGGGGACGCAGGTCGGAGCTCGGATGTGCGCCCAGGCCGTTCTGGTCCACCGCACCCGAGGCACGCAGGGCACCGAGGTTGGTGATCACGTCCACCGCGATGCGCTGGTTCTGCGGCCCTTCGAGCGACCAGAACACGTCGTATTCGAGATAGTCGCCGGCCTGGAGCTCGTAGTCCCCGATGACGCTGGTGTTGCTGGCGTAGTGGTAGTCGTTGCCGGAAGTCACCACGATCCCGAAGGCGAGGTCCATGGCATCGCCCGGGGGCTCCTCGTAGAGCACCGTCTGCACCGGGGTCTGCAGCTTGTACTGCAGATCTCGCAGGCGAATGATCACCTTCTCCTCGTCGACGGTAGCGCTCTGGGCGGTGCCCGAGAAGATCACCCCGTAGTCGGCGTAGGCAAAACCCTCGCCGCCGAGGCGGACGACCACCGAGCGGCCATCGAAGGCCAGATCCCGGAAGAAGTCGAGGGCGCCGTCGCCGTTGGCCAGCTGGATCTCACCGAAGCTCGGAATCGAGCTGCCGCCGATCGCCTCGGGGCGGAACATCGAGCGCTGGAAGTTCAGCGCCTCCACCACCCGAGCCTCGAAGTGCTGGTGGTCGAGCTCGCTCCCCTCCAGACCCACGGTGAAGCCGTGGTCGGAGTAGTAGAGGGCGATCTCGTTCCCGGTCCGCGGGTCGTAGGGAAACAGCTCTACCAAGTAGTGCCGCGACGCGTAGGGATCGGAGAGCAGGGTTTCGAAAGCGGTCATGATTGCGTGATCTCCCGATTACCTGGTTCCGAATTCCATGCGCGAGGTCACCCGCCGCATCAGAGCCCGCAGCTCCTTGATCTCTTCTGCCTGTTCCACCATCTTGTCTTGCATCTCCCGGGCGTTGGCCTGGCTCTGGAGGCGCGCCATGCGAAGCTCCTCCACCACCCGGCTCTCCTCTTCCTTCTCGCCGGTATCCACCTTCAGCACCGGCCGCTGCCCCGGAGCCGCGAGGTTGGCCGGGTGCTGGGCCGAGAGAGACGGCTCGACGGGGTAGAAGTCGACCTCCTCACTCACCCGGGCGAAGCCGTCGGCGGTGGTGCGCAGCAGGCGACCCATGCCGCCCTCGAGGCTGCGCACCAGGCGTTCGGTGCAGCCGCCGGTGGCCTCGGCGATCTCGTGGGCTCCCTGGTCCATGGAGGCGAGGATCTGGTCGAAGCTGCGGCCGGTGGCGGCCGCCATGCCGTCGAAGCCGTCGAAGAGGGCCGCCGAGCGCTCGCGGTCGCTGCCCGAGAGGCCGCTGCCGGCCACCGTACCCGTGGGATCGCTGCCCAACACCTGGTCGAGGATGCTGTTCACCAGGTCGAAGATGTCCTGGAATCCCTGCCCGCTGGCGAACATGCCCTGGGCTTCCTGCAGCAGCTGCCGCGCCGCGTTGGGCAGAGCCTGGATGGCTTCGAAGTCTCCCGCCAGGGCGCGCCGAGTGAGATCGTCGAACTGGCTCTGGGCCTCCTCCAGCCTCTGCTCGGGCGTGAGCGGCGAGAGATCGCTGAGGTTCAAGCTCTCCTGGAAGTCGCGGATCGGCCCGAGGACCCGTTCCCAGAAATCTTCCAGGGCGATCTGGTAGGCCGCTTCGACCCGGTCGAGAGACACCCCGAGGCGCTCGGCGTTCTCACGCATCTCGTCGAACTGCTCGTTGAGCCGCTCGAGCTCGCGCTCCGCCGGGGAGAGGGCCAGATCCTCGAAACGCTCCAGCTGGGCGATCAACGCCTCGCGTTCGCGTTCCAGCTGCTCGGCCGCCCGCTGGGCGTCGTTGCCCGAGGTCCGCGGGGCTCGCCGCGAGGCCTGCTGGCGCTCCGCCTCCTCGAAGGCGAGGCCGATGTCCTGGAGCATCTGCGCCAGATCTTCCGGTAGCTCGGTCATCTCGAGCATGGCGAGGATGGCGTCGAAGGTACCGTCGGCCAGGTCGTGCATGAGGTCGGCGAGGGTGATGTCGCCACCGGCCAGGAGCGCCGCCAGCAGATCACCGATGCCCTCTCCCGAGGCCGCCACGTTGTCGACCAGATCCTGCACCCAGAGATCGAGGTCGGAGCCCGCCAGCACGTCGCCGAGCTGCAGCAGGGCGTCGCCCACCGGCACCCCGGCGTCGCGCAGCATGGTGGTCAGCCCGTGCAGGGCTTCCTGGATGCCGGGAATATCGTCGGTGAGGCCGAAGCGCAGCTTCTGCAGCTGCAGGTTGAGATCGGCCGCCGCCGCCTGGATCTCCTCCGAGGCGGCCGGGTCGAGGTCGCCGAGACCCCGCCCACCGAGCAGGCCGCCGAGCACGTCGACCACGTCGAACACCAGCTCGCTGGGATCCTCGGGGGCCGGGGCCAGCGGCCCGGGGAGGAGACCGCCGCCGTCGATGGACTCGTAGGGCCCACCGGCCGGCGCGAAACCGAGCACGTCCAGGATTCCGCGGAAGGCGAGCTGCAGCTCGTCGGCGGTCTGCTTGACCTGCAGGAAGCTGTTCTCCAGCTCCCCGGCCGCCGGGAAGGGCTCCGGGCTCCCACCCAGCGGGTCGTAGTTGAAGATGTCGAGCGCATCGCGCAGGAAGCCGAAGAACTGCTCCTCGAGGGCCTTGTCCTCGCGCTCCTCGTCGGTCAGCAGGAACTCGTCGAGCTCGTTGCGCAGCTCGCCGCGCATACGCTCGATCGCCTCCATCTCGAGCCGGGTGAGCTCGTCGAGCGAGAGCCCCAACAGCTCGGCATTGGCCCGCAGCTCGGTGAAACGATCACGCATGTCGCGCAGGGCGATCTCCACCGGCCCCAGGCCGGCGTCGCGCAGGTCCTGCAGCGAGGCGTTGAGCTCGTCCACCAGCCGCTGGAAAGCCGCCGCCTGGGCGTCGAGCACCATCTGCTCGTTGGCCCCCGGGCCCTCGCCGGTGAGACCCATGGCCTCGTCGAGGGCGCGGGCCGCTTCCAGCTGGTCTTCGAAGAACTGCGTCAGGTCGCGGTGCTGGATGGCGAGGTCGCTCAGGCCGTCGCCGTAGTCGAGGAACTCCTGCAGGCCCTCCTGCAGCTGCCGCTGCTGGGCTTCGAGAGCCGCGGCAAAGGCGTTGTTCACCTCGTCCATGGAGATCTCGAGAGCGTCGGCGTTGGCCTGCAGCTCCTCGAACTGCTCCTGCAGACGGCGCAGCTCCACCACCGTGGGGTTCTCACCCGCATCGAGGAATCCCTGCAGCTCGTTGCGGAATCGGTCGCGCAGGTCGTTGATCGCCGCTTCTTCGGCCGCGTTCACCCGCTCGAGCTCGATGCCCAGCTCCCCGGCGTTGATCCGCAGCTCGTCGAACTGCTCGCGGATGCCCCGCAGCTCCACCTCGAGCGGCGTGAGGCCGGCGATCATGTCTTCGAAGGGACGCAGCTGCTCGATCACTCGCTGGCGAATGGCCTCCACCGCCTGGGCCTGGGCGCTGTTGACCTCGCTGAGCGGCACCCCGGCGGCCCGGGCGTCGCGCCGCAGCTTGTCGAAGGTGCGGCCGAGATTGGCCAGCTGCTGCTGCACCGGCGTGAGATCGAGAATCGTGTACTGGAAGAGGGAGTCGCGCACCCGCTCCCGCAGGGCGGCCCGGGCCCGGCGCTCGGCCTCTTCGATACGCTGCAGATCGATCAGCTGCTGCTCGGCGTTGAGATTCGCCAGGCGGGCGATCTCTTCCATCAAGCGGGCGATCTCTTCGCCGGCCTCCTGGGCCAGTCGGGCGAAGTCGGGTCGGTTGCGCCCTTCGCGGATTCCGAATTCGGGATCGAAGTCCGGGAAATCGGGAAACTCGATGTCCTTGAGCCGATCGTAGAACTCCTTCAGCCGCTCCTGCTCCTCGAGCTGGGCCTGCAGAGAGGTGATCTCCTCGTTGCGGAGGGTCTGCTCACGCAGGAGCTCCTCGTTGAACTGCCGCGCTTCCTCGCGCAGCCGGGCGAAGGCTTCGGTAATCCGGTTGGCCTCGCGCTCGACGTCGGTCAGGCCCGCGTCCTCGAACGCCTTGAGGTCGTCGAGAATGTTGTCGCGGATCTCGTCGACGGCCTTGGAGAAGGCGCTGTCGACCTTTTCGATCTCGATGCCGAGAGACTTGGCTCGCTCCCGCATCTCGGTGAACTTGCGGATCACTTCGCGCAGATCCTTGGTCACCGGATCGAGGTCGATATCGCGTACCTCTTTCGCGAACTCGATGTCGTCGGCCAGCTCCTCGACGGTGGTCGCCCGGGAGTTCTTGATCGCCGCCTGGACCTCGGACGAAAGGCCTTCGAAGGAGGCTCCCTTGATCGCCTGGAGGATGGCGAAGTTGACCGCCGCCTCGTAGTCCTCACCGAACTTGTGCACGATGCCCGACTCGTCGATCACGCGGAAGAACTTGTTGTTCTTGATGTCGAGCTTCACGTCGGGCAGGTCGAGCAGAATGCCGTCGGTCCGGTTGGCGACCTCGTTGATCCCTTTGACCACCTCGGTGGCGTACTGGCGGATCTGATCGATGTCGGCGCCATTGCGAGTCACGAAGGCGTCGATCGCGGCGCGGCCGTCCTCCACCTTGAGGGTGGCCGTGGCCCTGGGCAGGCCTTTCTTGATCAAGGAGCCGATCAGAGAGCCGATCGCCGAGCCGATCGCGGCCCCGAGCTCCGGCGAGCCGAAGTAGGCACCGATGATGCCGCCGATCACGCCGCCGATCTGGCCGCCGAGCTTCGCGTAGTTGTCTTCCTTGGCGAAGAAGGAGCCGATCAGGGTGCCGATGGCGTACCCGGTGATCGCCGCCTCGACATACTTGCCGATGTCGACATCGTCGAGCGAGTCGTTGATCTGGTCGCCGATATCACCGGCCTCGATCGAGCCCGCATCGCCGCCGCCACCGCTGAAGATTCCGCCGAGGAAACCTCCACCCTTGCCATCTTTGCCCCCGCCGATCTGCAGCGGGATCTTGATCACGTTGCGCAGGGCCTGCTTGGCGAGATCCTTGATGAAGGACTTGAAGAGCTCGTCGATGTTGTCGAAGAAATCCTCGAAGGCGTCGGTGTTGCCATCGATCACCTTGTCGAAGGTGTCGAACAGGCTCGCTTCCACCTTGCCGGCAAAACCGTTCCACAGGTCGACCAGCTGATTGGTGGTCTCTTCGGTCCCTTCCACCGCCTCCTGCGGAATGCCGAGGTCCGCCGCCTTGAGCTTGAACTGCTCGATCAGGGTGAGCAGGCTCTGTACCTGCTGCTGGGTGCCGGAGAACTCGGGATCGGTGTTCGAGAGCCCCTTCAGCTTCTCCTGGGCTCCACCGAGACTCTCCTGCAGCTTCGCCATGGCCGACTGGAAGGCCTTCACCTGGTCTTCGTCGAAGGCTCCGTCTTCGGCCTTCGACAGATCGACCAGGGACTTGATCGCCGCTTCGACCTCCTTGCCGTATTTGCCGAGCTGATCGGTGCCGTCGTCCCGCAGGTCGTTGAGCTTGGCCACCACCTTGGCCAGCTCCTCCTGCTGGTCGACGAATTCCTGGCTCTCCTTGTTGAGGCCCTCGAGCAGCTTCTCCTGGTCGGCCACCGCCTTCTCGGCCGCTCCCATGGCCGCCTCGAAGTCGAAAACCCGCTCGACGAAGCTCTCCACCGGCGCATCGGTCAGGGCGACCATCGCCTGCTCGGCGCCGGCCGCGGCCGCCTGCGCCGCCTGGAGCCCGGCTTCGAGATTCGCCAGCAGCTGGGCGCAGGCGTCGAGCTCCTCCGGATCACAGATCTTGTTCGGGTCCTCCTCTCCGGGCGGCAGCAGGCCACCCGGCGGTGGCGGAATCGCTCCGGTGGGGTCGTCGGTCGGGCGACTCGCGAAGCGCTCCGCAGCATTGGCCTCGATATCGGCGAGGAGCGCCTGCACGTCCTGCCCCATACCTTTCAAAGTCTCGAGACCGATGAAGCCGATCTCACCGGCGAGCTCGCGAGCACGTTCGATCTGTACTTGTGCCGCTCCGGCCAGCTGGTCGATGACCTCTCGCGATTTCCCGGCGACATCCCCGACCAGATCTCCGACGAAATCCGTGTTCTGGTTCTTCTCCGAGGCCACCGACAGCTTGTCGAAGAAACTGCCGAAATCACCCGAAGCCACGGTCTCGATCGCGATCCGAGCCGTGTCGATGAGGGTCTTGAGACCTGCGATGATCTTGTTGAGGACATCCTGAACGAAGCCCAGGACGTTCTGGAAGACGGTCACGATCCCTTCACCGAGCCCCCGGAAGAACCCGGCGACATCCTGGATGACACCGATCACCGTCTCCCGGACCACGTCGAAGCCGAACGAAAGAGCGCGAGTGACGACGTTCCAGATCTCCACCATCTTCTCGGAGACGGTGCCCCACAGGGTGACCATTTCCGACCAGCGGGCGGCGAGGCGTTCGCGCAGAGCGTCCCAGGTGCCGCCGATGAAGTCTCCCACCGTGGCGGTAGTGCCACCGAGGGTCACGGTTTCGTCCTTGAAGATCACCAGGGCCGCGGTGAGCGCCGCAAGAGCGGTGAGGATCAGGGTGAAGGGATTGGCCAGCAGGGTGGCGTTGAGCGACGCCGCCGCTCCCTTGGCGGCGTTGAAGCCCTTGGCCAGGGCCGGCGCCAGCTCCTGGAAACCCTGGATCGCCGTAGCGGTGTTCGAAAGTGAGCCGACCAGGGCGTCGAACTTGCCGAGCAGGGGCCCGAATCCCTCGGACGCCAGCTGGGTGAAGGTTCCCTTCAAGGCCCCGAACGCGGTGGAGAGAGCCTCGACTCCACCGGCGCCGACGTTCTCCAGAGTGTCGAGGAAACCGGAGAAGCTACCCTCGAGCTTGGCCACCGAGGCGGCCTCGCCACCCAGACCCGAGAGCCCGCTCTTGAGATCTTCGAAGCTCTGGGAGAAGCCGGAGAGGCTGGACGCACCGATCGAGCGCAGGTCGCTGCCGAGCTGTCCGAAGCTGTTGCCCACGGTCACCGCCGTGGCGGCTCCGAGAGCCGAGAAGGTGGCCAGCTGGGAGCCGAAACCCTGAAAATTCGTCGACAGCTCGCTCAGGTCGAGCTTCTTGATCTTCTCCAGGGCGTCCTTGGTTTCGTCGATGCTCTCGCGGAACTGGCCGAAGCCTTCTTTCACGCCGTCCTTGAGGGAGGAGAATTTCTGCTTCAGATCGTCGAATCCCGTCGAGGCGAGGGTGCGCAGATTCGCTCCGAAGCCGCGCAGGGTCTCACTCGCCTCGGCCAGCCCGGCGGAGGCCAGGGATTGCATCGACGAGCCGAAGTTGCCGAGCTTCTGGCCCAGGTCGTCGAGGCCGATCTCGCGCAGGATGCTCATCGAGCCGCCGAAATCGGCGATCTTCTGGCGGATTTCGTCGACCCCGATCTCGCGCAGGGTGCCCATGGCGGAGCCGAAGCTTCCGAGGGAAATGCGCAGATCTTCGAACCCTGATTCGCCGAGGAACCGCATCGACGAGCCGAAATCGCCGAGCTTCTGCCGTAGGTCGTCGAGACCGACATCGCCCAGGCTGCGCAGGGACGAGGCGAAGCCCACCACCTTCTGCCGCACGTCGGAGAAACCTTCTTGCCCCAGGGTGACGATGGAGGAGCCGAAACCGGTGATCTTCTGGCGCAGGTCGTCGAATCCTTCCTGGCCCAGGGTCGAGATGGCGGCACCGAAATCGGCGATCTGCTGGCGCGCGTCGCCCAGGCCCTCCTGCGCCAGGTTGCGCATGGAGCCCCCGAAGTCGACGATTTTCTGCCGCACATCGGCGAAGCCGGTCTGCGCCAGCTGGCTCACCGAGCCGCCAAGACCCTGCAGCCGCTGCTGGATGTCGTCGAGCCCTTCACTGCCCAGGCCGCCCAGCGTGCCGGCGAGATCCTGGACCTGGGTGCGCACCTCGGCGAAACCCGAGCTTCCGAGCTCGGCCATGGACCCGGCGAAGGCGCTGATCCGCCCATCGAGCTCCGAGAGGCCACCGCGGCCCAGCTCCAGCAGGGACGCTCCCAGCTCGCCCAGGTGCTCGGCCGCGACCTCGGCACCTCCTCGGGCCAGACCCTGGAGAGAGGTACCCAGCACGGAGACGGAATCGCCGACATCGGCCAGGCCGCCCCCTTCCCGCAGCCCCAGGACGGAGGTCCGGACCCCCTCCAGGGCACGGACTGCTTCCCCGCCCTCGGCCCCGGCCAGCCCGCCGAGGGCGATGCCCAGGTCTCCGAGGCTCTGGCGTACGCTGGCGGCCCCCGCGTCGCCCAGGGAAACGAGTACCTCCCGGACTCCGTCGAGGCTCTCGCGAGCGCCGGCGGCTCCGGATTCCCGAACTCGGCCCAAGGTCTCACCAATCCCCTGCAAGCCCGACCGCACGCTCTCCAGACCGAGGTCGCGCAGAGCGCCCAGGGAGCCTCCCAGGCCGGTGAGATTCGTCTGTACGGTTTCCAGCCCGAGATCGCGCAGGGAGGAGAGCGAGCCCTCGAGACCGGTGAGGGTTCCCTGCACCTGCTCGAGGCCCAGGTCGCGGATCGCGCCGAGACCGTCGCGCAGGCCGCCGAAGCTCTGCGCCACCGTCTCCACCCCGAGATCACGCAACGATCCCACCGAGCCGCGGACCCCGTCGAGACCCTGCTGCACGGTCTCGAGGCCGAGGTCTCGGAAGGCACCGAGAGAGTCCCGCAGGCCGCTCAGGCCCTGGCGGACACTTTCCAATCCCAGATCCTCGATCGCCCCCAGGGAGCCCTGCACCTCCCGGAGGCTCTGTCCCGTCGTTTCCAGACCCAGGTCCCGGACCGCCGAGAGCGTTCCCTTCACCTCGGTGAGGGTCTGGGACGTCTGCTCCAGGCCGAGATCCTTGATCGCTCCGAGGGAGCCGGCGATCCCCCGGGCACTCTGCTCCGCGCTCTCGAGACCGAGATCCTTGATCGCGCCGAGAGAATCCCCCACCCCGCGGACGGTCTGCCCGACCTGCTCGAGGCCCAGATCACGAACCGTCTGCAAGGTGGAGGCGATCTTGCCCACCGTGACCTCGACCTCTTCGAGACCGAGATCGCGCAGGGCGCCGGAGGTATCCTTGATTCCCTGGATCGCCGCCAGGGCCTTGTCGAACCCCTTCGGCCCGGAGCTTCCGGACTTCGGCTCGGCCCCGGCGAGGGCGGCCTGCCGCACCGCCGCAAAGCCACCGGCCGCCCGCGTGAGGGCTCCCGCCAGGGCGAGGGATTGGGTTTTCAGGTTCTCGAACCCTTTGCCGACACCCAGAACCGAGGCCTGCACGCTCATCAAGCAGGGCTCCAGGGATTTCAAGCTGCGGCGGAGTTCGTCCAGGGACCGGGTCTGGCTTTTTTCAGACATTATCTCTTGGAGCTCTTGCTGGTTGATTTGTGCTTCTCGTTCACCCACCGGAGATATTCGTCGTCGAGGCAGCGGATCAAGATCAAGAAATCTTCTCGATCCTCTCCTTCGATTTCATACATCTCGCAGTACGCCTTGATTTCTGTCAGGGGAATGGAGCCAACGCTCATTCCCACATTCCGACTCGAGCTGAGTAGAGTGAATCCCTCCCAAACCGGCTGCAGGTCCGGAAAGAGCTCCGGTCGGTGATCGAGAGCCGGCGCGGGCTTGCCCTCCGCCAGCCGCTTTTGCAGAAACTCCAGATGGGGCCCCCACTCCAGCGACCAGCGGAGAGTCTCGATCAGTTTCCCTTCGCCTCCTCCAGATCCTCGATCCGGTAGGACTCGATCTCACCGGCTGCATCGGAAACGAGATCGCGAAAATCGACCGACTCGGAAAGAATGCGCTTGGCGTTCTCGACGCTGTACTTGATGGCTTTTCCACCCTCCTCGAGGTTTTCCCAATCGAGCAGAATGGTGTTCGCCATGGCATCGATCAAGAGCCGCTCCGCCACATCCTCGGCCAGGTTGCCGTTGCGGATCTGGCGGCGATAAGGCTTCGTGGTGCGGCGGAAATGGTTCTTGTACTTCTCGTTGTTGAGCCGCGCCACCTTGATGCGAGCCTCCTCGCCGATCTCGATCCAAACGCCTTCTTCTTCCTTCTTCTTGTCGGTCTTGAACTTGTTGATATCCATTTTTTCTTGGCCTCTCTGAACGTTTCAATGAAAGGTTAGATTCGCGATCTCGCCGAAGAGACGATTACGCCGGGAAACGATCGATCTGAGCGGTGAAGCCCAGAGTCGGATGCCGGTACGCGGTCCAGCTCATCTCCGCCAGGATGTCCTGGTCCCGGCCGCCCGCGACGGGGTTGCCGTCGGTGAACTTGAGAGCCGGGAAGGTGACGATGTAGGCGTTGCCGGCGGCGTCGATCACCCGGTAGGCGAACGACGAGGTACCGAAGCCGAGGTACTGCTCGTACAGGCTGCGGTTCTCGAAATACGCGGTCAGGGCACCGGTCACATTGAGCGTGCCGAGGCCGATTCCCACGCTGCCGAGGGTCCCCTGCGCCTTCTGGGCGCGCAGGGTGTTGTCGAGGGTGAAATTGTGGGACGAGATGGAGAACGCCTGAGAGCCGTCGCCGACCACCAGACCTTCGATGTTGTCGATGGCGTTGAGCACCGGGTTGGTCGGCGCCGTGGTGGGGCTGCCGGAGCCGGCGGAAGAGCCGCTGGCGCTGGCCGCCTTGCCCTGGAACGAGAACGCACCGGTGATCAGCGAGCCGGTGTCGACGGTCAGGTTGAGGCTCGCCACCCGCATGCCGGTGAAAGCCACGTATTCGCCCACGTCGGAGAAGTGCTTCTGCAGCGTAAAGCTCTTGGGCACGGTGCCGTTGCGCAGGTTGGAGCCGTTGATGTCGACGCTCGGGCCGGCAGCCTCGGTGGCCAGCGTGGCCGAGACCACGACCTTGTTGGCCGACGAGCTGGTGGCCTGGAAGTAGCCGTTGTTCTGGGCGCTGGCGAATCCGGCGACCCGGAACCACTGCCCTTCCTGGATCCCCGCCAGGCTGGTGCCGGTGGAGTTGAACGAGTTGTCGCTCGCCTCGGCCGAGAGGTCGGTGGCGCTGATGGCGAGATCCGCCGACCAGGCTCCCATGAAGGCTCCCTCGAGCAGATCGTCGAACGCGCCGTACGAGAGCTCGACATTCACGTCACCGGCGGCTTCCACATCGGTACGGATGACGTCGGGGACCTGGCGGTCCGGCCGAATCTCGTTGCTGACCTCGGTCGTGGTGCTCTGGGCCAGGCTCTCACCCGTCCAGCGCAGCTCTTTGAAAGTGGCCGCCGCCGGGGTTTCGCCCCAGGACGCTTCCTCCACGTAGGAAAGCTCGGCCAGACTGGAACTTGCAAACGTCATATGTGACCTCCTATGAAGTCTCGATGGTTCAGTTTCTCGGAGGCAGCTCTGCCGAGCCGCCGCATGCTACAAAGACATTTTTCTTCGCACAGCTCTACATTCGTCCGTCTCTCGAACCCTCCTTCTTCAGGTTTCTCTTATTCGATCTCCACAGAAGAATGCTTCTGTGCCATTTATCGGGCGAAAGAGATCCCCGCTCGAGCCCAGGGCTCTCGGTCGGGCCGGTCGAGTCGGAGAGCGCGCGGCTCGACCGATCGCCGAGGTGGGGTGGGTCCGCCCAGAAAAAATGCTACGAGAGCATTTCTAGAGTGAAAAAAAACGTTGCTCAAGACACCCGATCCCCCGCCGCGATGAAGGAGAAGTTGCGATTGGCCGGCACACCAGCGGCGTCTCCGATGACTACCTTGCATTGCGACTCGTCACTCGCCACGACCTGGCAGAAGGTTCGGATCTCGCGTCCGCCACCGCCGAAGTCCTGCCAGAGATTGGCGTGGGAGGTGAGGACCAGGGCCGGCGGATGATCGAACGGTGCCGCAAAGACCAGGCGGTAGGTTCCGGTGGCCGTACGCTGGGCGCTGAACCCGTTGCCGCTGCGAACCGTTCCGTCCATGTTGACATTGCCGTAGATCAGGGCCATGCACGATCTCCTGCGGGTTGCTCTGTCGATCTACCATCGGCTCCGGGCCTCGGAGCCACTTCGAGTCGGGGTCTGTCCCCTTCACCTAAGTAAGCGCTCTTTCCCGCCAGATTCGGTCAAGGAATCGGAAGAAAGAGGGTAGAGTCTCGACCGAGGTGACGAAACGCCTCGCAGCGGGGACCAACCCCCCCTTTCCTCCGATCAGCTGCCCCCCACTCATCGATCGCGACCGCCGAAAGTGACCGAAGCCATGCCTCATCACACACCGACTCATCATCGTCTCGCCAGTCTCCGATTCCTGGCTCCGATCCTCGTCTTGCTCCTCGTGGCCTTCCCGGCCCGCGCCGAAGAGACCCTGGAATCGGTCCTCCAGATGCTCCGCGCCGAGCTCTCCGAAGAGGTTCTGCTCGATTGGCTGCAGGACGCGCCTGCCCCAGCGCAGCGGCCGAGCGCCGAGCAGTTGATCGAGCTGCAGACCCTCGGCGCCTCGGACGCCGTGCTGCGGCGTCTCCTGGAGCTCTCCCGCCAGGGCGACGAAGCTCCGAGGGCGATGCCGAGGGCCGAGACCCCACAGGCCGATGCCCCGGCAGCTGCACCGCCCCCCCCGCCCGTGCCTGCAGCAGAGCCCGCGCCGACGGCTCCACCGGCTCCTCCCCCGCCGGCCCCGGCGGCAACCGAGGCCCGGGTGCGCTTCACC